>JBHLME010000228.1:0-3870 GCA_048938445.1 Promethearchaeota archaeon
CGAGAAGAATTAACTAAAATGTTAAGAGATACAGATTTAGTATTTATTACCTGTGGCGAAGGTGGTGGAACTGGAACCGGAAGTGCCCCAATCATAGCTGAAATAGCAAAACTTGAAGGTGCAATAGTTGTAGGGGTTGTTACCATTCCTTTTCAAACAGAAGTGGGACGAATTGAAAAAGCAAAAGAAGGATTAAATCTATTGAAACAATATGCAGATACTTTAGTTGTGATTGATAATAATCGTTTACTAGATATCGCTCCAGATTTGCCAATAATGGAAGCATTTAGCGTTGCTGATGAAGTTTTGGCGAGCATGGTTAAAGGTATCACTGAAACCATTTCATTGCCTTCCTTAATAAATTTAGATTTTGCTGACGTCAGAACAATATTGAGTACTGGTGGAGTTGCAATTGTTGGTGTAGGAGAATCAAATGGAAAAGAAAATCGTGTTAACGAAGCTATTGATGATGCTCTTAATTTACCTTTATTAGATGTATCAATTGAAGGTGCTAAAGGCGCATTAATTCATGTTTGTGGAGGAAATGATATGACTCTAGCTGAAGCTAATTCGGTTGCGCAAAAAATATATGAAAAAATGGATGTTAATAATTCAATGGTAATTTGGGGTGCTCGAGTTTCTGATGAATTTAATGGTTATTTAAGAGTTATGCTCTTAATAACTGGAATTTCATCGCCTCAAATTTTTGGTCATTCTGCAGAGAATTTTTCAATAAACAACTCAAATATGTCAAGAACGAAAGGTGAATTTAACCAATCTAAGTTATCAGATGATATTTTTGATATTCGTGAGATTGCATTCGATTAGCTTAATTAAAACTACGTGACATTTTTATATAACACTAAATATTAATTTTAGTGGAAAACAAATATTCTCTTGAGACTCAAGCTGAAATTGAAAATATTTTAAAAGAAATTCATTTTAAGAAATCTTTTTTTGTAAAATATGAATTTTTTTTTGATGGATGGGCGATTTTTTTAAAAGAAAAAACTATATATCCTCGACTTATTGTAATATTTAAATCATATATCAAAAATTCTTTTTCGATCAAAAGTTTTGAAATTCAAAATAATAATTATAATAAGGAGAAATATAACCAGTTATATTTTGTTGAAAAAATTAAAAACCCTGAAGAATTAATTAAGGAATTGAATGCAATTATTTATGGAAAAGACATAATGAATTATACATCGAAAAAATATCATGAATATTTTGAAAAATAAATTTTAAAATTCAGGTTTATAAATCCGTCTGAAACTCTCTTTCTTTTTCTCTGTATATTTATTTTCTAAAAATTTCATTACAGTATGATGGGGCATGCCATTTATTAACATGCTAACTGCTCTTCTAGCAATTTGCAAATTATCATAATCAGATATGATTGAAACTGTTTTTCCATAAACAGATATAAAAGATTCTGCGTATCTTTCAATTGCTTTTCTCATCTCTCCATTTCTCCCTATAATTCTGCCTTTTATCCTTCTTATTCGCTTATTTGATTTTCCTAAAATTGATATGAGGTTAAAAACTTCGAGATCATAAGTATCTTCCATTAACTTCATGGCTTTTACTGGATTAAATCCTCTATTTATTGCATTAACTACTTTTTGAGCAGTTAAAACATTTAAAGGATCATAATTGGGATCATTTAATACTTGTTTTATTTCATATTCTCCTGTTTTACTATCCAATTCTATTTTTACGCCTAATTTCTTTTCAATTTCTTCTTTTGTTTTACCGTTTTTCCCAATTAAAACAGCAATCCTATTTTTACCGATTTTCATATCTCAAACTAATTATATTTTTATGAGTAAACATTAAATTATAGTTATCAAGAGATCAAGCTTATTTGTTTTTCTTTATTTTTCTATTTTTTTTCTACAAACTAATAATATCATAGTAGAATTTTTTAGGATCAGGCATCTGTAGACCCAATTTTTCAAAATAATTGAATATATTTTTAATATCTCTTACTAGATAGATTTCAGCTTTAGGATGTTGAATGGAAACTGCTTGGGAGATATCTATTATAACTGGTTTTTGATTATGATATAAAATGTTGAATTCTGATAAATCTCCATGGACCAATTTGGCTTTTTGATATAACAATTTGATAAAATTTAATATTTCATTAAATAAATTAATAGGGTTTTTAGGATTTTTTATATCTTTTAATAGAGGCGCTGGAATAGATTCAAAACCGATATATTCCATGATTAAAATATTATTTTTTATATATAATGGTTCGGGTACGCTTAGATCCGCTTTATAGGCTCTTTTAAGGTTTTTGTATTCTTTACTTGCCCACAAATAAATAACTTTTGAAATATTACGAGGAATTTTTTTAAATCTTGGATCTCCTATAATATAATTACGCATCCACTTTGAAGTATTGCTATCAATTTTATATATTTTTATGGCAACTTCTTTATCCTTTTGATCATAGGCAAGATACACGTTTGCTTCTTTTCCAGCTGATATAACACCTTCTATTCTTCCTAATGGTCCATTAGTTAACAATTTATTTAACTGGAAGACAGTACGTTCGTCAAAAACAGATTCAATGGCTGCTCTTTTTTTCGTTTGGTCGATTCTTTTAATTCTTTTATTATCTAATTTCTTTTTCTCCAAATCATCAATATCCGAATCAATCTTATCAACTAATTCATCTTCTAACTCTTCGTCTAAATCGTCTTCTAAGTTAATATCATTTTCATCCAAATATTATTCCCCAGTTCTCTTTTTTATTAGAATCTTATCACTAAAAAAATAAGGATATTCTTTAATTAACTTAATTCCTTTTTCATTCCGAAGTAAAACTCTATTCTTAGATAGATTCTCAACTTTATATATCTGATCATCAATTAAAACAATATCATTTTTATTTATAGGTAAAAATTTTATTAAACTCTTTAATCTATAAAGATTCCTCCCTTTTTGAGAATCACGACCAACCAATTTCTTTGATCTTTTCAATATAAAAGGATATTTGCGTTTTAAATATTTTATAATATAATTCATTAATTCATTAGTACTCAAATAAAGATCAACGCCAAATTTTTGATCTTCCATTTTTGATATATACTGCCGACTATCTTTCTCGTTTAATTTTTCAACATACATATGAATCTCGTCTAGTACTTCCTTAATTAAGTTAAAATAATTGTCATTTTTAACTCGCAGTTGTATTATTGATAAGAAATAAATGCCTGCTCTTAAATTTGAACAGTTTTTACATAAATCATAATTTAAAATTACATTAACTTTTTCTTGATAATTTATTTTCTTATCATCTCTTAAAGTTCCTCTAATGGTTAAGATAAGGGATTTTAATAAATCTTTAGAGGAATAAACAAAACTTTCTTCATTGAAAATAATCGAAAAATCAATGTTGTCCTTTTTTAGATATGGTTTTAAAACAAAATTTCTAATTGAATCTTCTATTATAAAGAAAATGTCATTATTTTCTGATTCAATCCAGACACTTTTCTTTGAATATTTCCCACAATCAAGGCAAATTTTTATGGATATTTTCTCGGGCAATTTAAATAATGGCTGTTCCTTTAAATAACATTTAAGACACATTCCATAATTAGGTGCAAATTCATCTAAATCTTTTCCACAAATCGCACAGAATCTATTTGGCATTAAAACATCATCTTCATTGCCATTGGAACACCATTAATAAAACGAACTCCCTCTTTAGGGAGAAGTTGGCAATCAACAGCCTTCTTTATAATCTTTTCTCCTACAATATTAAAATATGAAGCTCGTTTTAGAATATAAATTGCTTCATCAATGTTTATTAAATTACCACCAAAAAATTGGTTTGTTATTTCAATTCTTAAA
>JBHLME010000106.1:0-15778 GCA_048938445.1 Promethearchaeota archaeon
TCACTAATTTTTTAAATAAATCTTAGAATTAAAAGCTTAGTGAAGAATTATCTCTTAAATATATATTATTATCATAATAAATAATTAAAATAAAAGAAAATAATTTATATGGACTTAATAAGCCATTAGTACCAAGATAAAAGAGACCAATATAATTGCTCCACCATAATTGGTATATCCATTAGGAAACATAAAAATCACGAAACCGATAATAAGAACCACCCACCATGCATAGGGAATGTTGATTGTTATCTTTTTTTGCATAGTTAATAGAAGTATGACAGCTAAAATGATATTAATTACACTCCACACAATTACGAAGGCATCTTGAGCACCTACTATACTAGGTGCCGCATTAAATATGATTGTCCAGAGGGCTCCAATTAATCCTACTACTTTTGATGATTTATACTTCTGATCGTCTGATAAAGCCTCTACGAAACCCGCAATTGCAATTAATAAACCTCCTAAAAAAGGACCAACGTAAAAAAAGAACAACAAAGCGATCCCAATACCTATTATTAATAGCAACCATGATTTATAAGGAATGATAAATTTAGTTGTTTGAAAGATGTTCAATGATATAAATACAAAAATACCTAAAACTATTCCTAAAATGCCAAGAAGAATAGGAATAAGTATTTGAGGAAATGTTTCTTGAGAAAAAAATGTTAAATAAGACTCGTAAAATAAAAATAGTGTACCAATCAGAGCCACAACTTTCGATGCCGAAATACCTACTCTACTAGTTTCACCCATAATTCTTCACTTTGAAATTTTAAATATAGATCTTCATAATCAAATTTTTCTTAAATAAGTTATCTTAAAAATATAAATATAACTCAATTGATTTTTTATTAAAAGAAAAAAAAAAAAAATTAATTTATTGTTTATTCTCTAATCATTACAATAAAAGCTATTAAAATAATAATTCCAGTAATAGCTCCAGTATACCATGTAAAGAAGATAAATCCAATTATTAGAATGAGCCACCAGGCGAATTTGAGCTTTACATTAACCTTATTTTGTATTATTAGGAGTAGTAAAACCATGCATATAATTCCAACAACTATATAATATATACCACTTGTTTGATCAACCAATCCATTTGAAACTCCGACACCTAGTAAAATAACATCAACTAATGCACAAAGTACTCCAATCAACGTAAGTATTTTAGCAACAGAAAGATTTTCTTTCCATTTTAGTAAGATTTCGATTAGTGCAGCAATAAGTACTAAAAGTCCACCTAAAATAGCTCCAATTTGAAGTTCACCTGCCACTGCTACTCCCTGCCATGCAGCTACTCCATTCCAGAGTACTCCTGAAAACTCTAGTATTAACATTAACCCACCGATAATTAGCAAAGGTATCCAATGATATAATTTTTTGAGGAAAGCTATTTTTAAGTCGACTACCGTTGCTATTATGGCAATCATAAGTATAGCAGCTAAAATAAGTTGAAGCACCCCAATTGTACCATAACCAAAACCAATCGGAAATGGTAATAAATGATAACCTATCCACCAATTATTAACACCTTCTTTGAAAACCATTAATAAGGCAATCAATGCGACTACTTTTGGGGCTGTAAATTGACTTTTCATTCCTGTTTCTGTTTCTCCCATTTTTAAGACCTCTTAAAGTTTTATTTAAATTGTTTTTATTTAATTTATTTTATTTTTAAGTAAAATAAAAAATAATTAGATTGTCACATATTTAAGCGTTATGATGTGTCCTCATGTTATTAATAATGCTATTAACATGAAAGTAATCTAATCATTTTCATTTACTTTTTTGTTGAAAATTTCTTTTTAAAAATATTTTAATGATGATATAACAAAGTCATGCTTTTAAAACTAATTAATAAAGAAGTAATATGTAGGTATTTTTACGCATAAGAAAATAATAAAAAAAATAAATTGAATAATTAAATAATTACTTTTCTAAGAGCATTAAGATAAATGATATTAAGATGATAGTTCCACCATTTTGACCTACCCAACCATAGATGATGAATCCAAGGATTAATACCATCCACCATTGATAAGGTATGAATTTAATTGCATCTACCATTGACAATGATAAGAAGATAATTACTGCAATTCCAACACAGGTATCCCAAAAAATTGCTATAGGTGAGGTATCAATCGGAATTGTGATTAAGAGAGCTATATCTAAAAGAGTAAAAATTATACCCATAACTGCCACTAATTTAGAAGGTTGAATCTCATAATCTTTTATACGCAAATATTCTAAGATTGTAGCTGTTAAAACTAATAAACTACTAAGAACTCGAGTACGATTAGGTAAATTAGTAGGGTCCCAACCTATAAGCAAAGAAAGGGCTTCGAAGAGGAGTATTAGGAAAAAGAAAATTACTAATACCTCCCACCTGAAGAATTTTTCAACTTCTTCGATTTTTTTAAGTCTAGGTTTCCCGAAATCAAGTATATCTAAAATAAGAATTAATGCCACACCAAGAATGCACAACATTATTCCATAAAAAATTAATGAACCAAATAAAATATTGATGGCAATATTATGCACTCCTTGCCAAAATAAGTTAGAGCCTGTAAGTATAGTTAATAAAGCAGCAATTAACGCTACGATTTTTGGAGCTCCTTCTGGTCCAGTAAATTTAATGATTGCTCCTGCTACAATTTTTTTTGATTTTGTATCTTTTTTTGGTTTTTCTTTAACTTCCATTAAAGTTTCTTCTTCTACCATTTTACTCACAAGTTTTTTCTTTAGATTCCAATAAATTATGATTTAAATATATTATATACCAAAATATAGTTTAAAAACCTAATTGACGAATTATTTAAATTAAAAATTTATAAAAGTTCTAATTAATAAAAAAAATGCTTTACCGATACCATTGCATTGGTTAGTCTTTCTGCGACTATTATTTTCTCGCAAAAATCATTCTAATCGGTTTTTTTCTCTTTTTTTCCCTTGAAGGGATTGCTGCCTATCTTTTCAATAATTCCAGATATTCGTATCGATTCATTTTGAAATCTTTGACCTTCTGCTGCGCTACAGTGAAACATTTGTATTCTTTCGGGAGAAATTCCCGTGGTTTTTAAAATCTCCCTTACATATTCAACATTTCTCTCTGCGACTAAATTACCCGTTTCGTAATCACATTCCCCAGGATATCATCCAGCAACCATAATACCATCAGCACCATTCCCAATCGCTCTCATCATGAGGCTTGGAGTAACTCTTCCCGTGCAATTTATCCTAATTGGTCTTATCGTTGCGGGGTATTGTGCACGTATGGTTCCCGCCATATCTGCACCCCCATATCCTCATTTCCAGCATAAAAAGGACAAGATTTTAGTACTATTTTCAGCTATTTTACTCACCTCTTTATACCTCCTCTAGAATTGCATCTATTTGTTTTTCATATTGAGGTTCTCGATAATATCTAAGAGTGATTGCTTCTGATGGACAACTCGCTAAACATGTACCGCATCCCCTGCATAAGATTTCATTCACTAAAGCACCATCTTCTTGAACTGTTATGGCATTGTATGGGCAATTTAATTCACATAATCCACATTTTGCACAGCGTTCTTTCTCCACTGTTGCTCGAATTAATAGTATGCGATATTTATCCTTGCTCATTAACCTTGCTAATGAAGATGCTGCTGCTCTTCCTTGAGCTATGGATTCTGAAATTGATTTAGGTCCTTGTGCAACTCCGGCAAGAACTATTCCAGGTATCTTAGTATCAATTGGATTTAATCGCGAATGATATTCTTTAAAGAATCCATCTTGACTAACCTCAAGTTTTAATAGTCTACCAAGGTCTTCGACTCCTCTTGAGGGAACCATTGCGGCGGACAAAACAATCAAATCATATTCCATTTCTTGAGGTTTTAAGGAATCACGCAATGTATTATGAATCATTACTTTTAGATTGTGTGTTTCAGCATCTTCCTCAATTGTTGAGATGTTTGTCCGAATATACTTGATTCCTTCCTTTCGGGAGGCCGTGAAGTATTCTTCATAATCTTTTCCAGAAGCTCGCATATCCATGTAGGCAACAGTTATGTCCGAATCGGGATAATGTTGTTTGATGAGTTTGGTATTTTTAATACTAATCATGCAACATACACCAGCACTACAATATGTATTTCTCTTGAGATCTCGTGAGCCCACGCATTGAATGAATAAAATTCTCTTAGGTCGTTTCCCATCTGAGGGGCGAACTAGATGTCCAACAGTAGGACCGTTTGGAGCTAAAATACGCTCGAGTTGCATTTGAGTAATGACATTTGGATAAATTCCATATCCTAGATAGCCATGATCGGGGATATATTCATCCCAACCAGTTGCTACCACGATTGATCCTACTTTTATGCTTTTTAATTCATCTTTTTGATTGAAGTCTATGGCCTTTAGTTCACATACACCCTTACATAGCTCACATTTGATACATTTAGTCATATCTATTTGAGCCATTGAGGGAACAGCTTGCGCAAAAGAGACATAAATAGCTTTTCTAGCATTTAATCCTTCGTTAAATTCATCATAAGCGTAAGCAGGGCAAACTTCTGAACAAGAACCACAACCATTGCAGTCTTGTGTAACATATCTAGCTCTTTTTCTTATTTTCACCTCAAAGTTCCCTACGAATCCTTTTACATCATCAATATCACTATATGTATAGATGTTTATACCTGGTGTTCTTGCAGCTTCAAGCATTACGGGACCGAGAATTCATATACTACAATCATCAGTAGGAAAGGTTCTATCTAATTGGGCCATTTTTCCACCAATAGTAGGACTTTTTTCTACCAAATGAACTTCATATCCTTGTTCGGCTAAATCTATGGCAGCGGATAAACCAGCAACACCTCCCCCAATCACGAGTGTTCTTTTAGTGATATCAACTTCCTTTACTAAGATTTTTTCTAAGACTGCTGCTCTTGCGACTGCTGATTTGATTGCATCTTCTGCTACTTTTTGTGCTCCAGGTTTATCATTTCTATGCACGAAACTTGCATGTTCACGAATATTCACGAATTCTAAATAAGATGGGTCTACACCCATTGATTCTAGAACACTTTTGAAAACTGGTTCATGTGTTTTTGGAGTACAAGATGCTAAGACTAATCGGTTAGCCTTGCTTTCTATCATTTTTTCTTTGATAAATTCCGCTCCAGGTTCAGTGCATAGACTTATGTAATCAGAAGCAGCAACTACATTAGGAAGTGTTCTGGAGAATTCTGCTAATGCGCCACAATCGACTATTTCTGCTATATTGATACCTCACTGACAGACAGCTACAAAAATTCGAATTTCTTCTTCAGTTTTTTCTGTATCTACCATTGCATATCATTTAATTTTACTTTTTTGTATTTTCCACCTAAATATTTTTTTTAATACTAATAATATTTTAAATCTCTGAAATTTTATAAAATTGGCTAAATTTTAAATTAAGAATATTTTATATATATGTTATAAAATAAAAAAGAAAACTTTAGAATATGCGTGATACAATTGGAAATGCTATTTAAAGATATTCCTGGAGAATATATACCTTTTATATATGCGGGAATCACTTTTGGTTTAATGATTATTTCCTGGATTCCAATATTAAAAATCGGTTTAGCCATCACGCATGCAGAAGTTAAAAAAGAAATGAAATGGGTAGCGGCTAGTGCTGCTATTCAAGCAGGTGCGGTTTTTTTCATAATGCTACCCATTTTCTTGCTTGAATTTTCAAGTGAATCACATGAAGGACCAGATTTTGGATGGATAATAGGTCTAATGTGTTTAGGTTTATTTATTAATCTTAATATCATAAATGTCTTTCATAGGGTAGGTATTAAACGTGCTCTTCTTATATTTGCTTTGGAAATAATACCTGTTATCATCATAATGTCTTTTATGCTCGCAGATACAGGTCCTTCAAATAATTATGAAAGTGGTACCTCAATGCTTTTATCAATATTCTAGATTTTAAAAATTTCGAAATTAAGAGCTATAATCCTATTTGATTATTAATATTATTATTCATATCGACAATCTCTTCTCTTGCGGCTAATGCGAATTTTTCTTCAGTATATTTTTTTTTATAATACGCAAACATTATTCCTCTTGATGAATTTACAATTGCACCGAGTCCTTTTTTATCAAATCCATATTTAACATCTTCGGCAGTTGCGCCTTGGGTTCCATATCCCGGAATTAGAATGAATGAGTTTTTAACAATATTTCGAATTGTTTTTAACTCTTTTGGAAATGTTGCACCTACGACAATACCTAAATCGTGATATTCTGAAAATTTTGTTAATTGTTCACCCCAGAGTTTTACTAATTTTGCCATTTGAACATAATTTCTTTCTAATTTAACTGATTTCCTTTCAATTTCAAAATTTTCTTCGGGAATATCATCAAGCTTAATACTAAATAAGTTTTGGAAGTCTCGAGAACTAGGATTTGAAGTTTTTACAAGTATAAATAGTCCTTTTCCTTGATACTGGAGGAAGGGTTTTATTCCATCAATTCCTAAATATGCATTAAGAGTACATGCATCAGCTTTATAGACTTCAAAAGTAGAATAAGCATATGCCCCAGATGTAGAGCCTATATCGTTTCTTTTTGAATCCAATATTACTAATACATCATTTTTATGTGCATATTGAATTGTTTCTTTTAAAGCTTCGAAAGCCTCATATTTTTCATAAAAGGCAATTTGTGGTTTAATAACGGGAATTAGATCACAAGTATTATCTATTAAAGTTTTATTGAATTCTAATATTATTTTATTAGGATCTTGATAATCGTTAATTAGAAATTTTGGTATTTGCCCCTCATTTTCCATCTTGGGATCTAATCCCATACAGATAACACTTTTTTTATCTTTAATCTGAGTAATCAAATTTTCAATAAAAATAATCCATCAACCTTGATTTTTTTAATTTGACGTATTAAATGAAAAATTGCCAAAATAAATGGAAATTATTTATCATATAAAATAGATAACTCCACTTGCAACTGTTCTTCTCTGTATTCATGGCAAATTTCTCGTTTGATTATCTTTATTTTCTTATATTTTAAAGGACACTTTATATATATATCTTTTTCTAAGAAACTTTTATTGGGAAGCTTCCTTTAACGGTGTATTTCACACTTTTATTTGAATAATTCTAATACGCTTACTAGACCATAAGAGATTAAAAAAATTAAAAAAAAATAATATTTACAATTCTACTACTCCTATGATTACAAATCTCGCTATATCTTATGTTGACGAATTAATAAGATATACAACCTTAAAAGATAATAAAGATGAAATAAAGAGTAATCTTTTAGATACTTTAAAAGATTCTGATATAATTATTTTCACAGGTGGTTCATTAATTGGTAACAAAGATTATTTGCTAGAAATTATGAATAAAAAAATTTTATAATAAGTTTTTTAATTTATTGCTTTTATTCAGAAATGTTTTATATCTTATAGCTTATTTTTAGAAAAATCAAATATGATCAAAATGATCATATTTAAATAGTTAAATGTTTTCTAACTAAATAGAGTGATATGATCAAAATGATCATATATAACTTATCAATTTTAATAGGTTAAATGAAATGTTCAGAAAAGATTTAGAATTTTTTAGATCAGAGGAAAATTGCAAAAGATTTATGGGTCAAAATCCTCCAGACCACCATAGATCCCCACCTCCGCCTCATTTCGGTGGACCTCCTCCTCTTGGACATGTACCCCCTTTTCCAGGTATTCATCCAAGAGCTCCAATACCTATGGGCAAAGATTCTTTTCAGGAAATAAGAGATTATATGCTATTATTAATAATTTCAGAACATTCAGAAGGCACAACTGGCTATCAATTACAAGAAAAATATCATTTTCCTAGAGGTACACTTTTACGAACTCTCCAAGATTTAGAAGAAAAGGGATATTTACAAACTAAAGAAGAAATTATTGATGGTAGACCAAATAAGTTTTATTTAATCACTAATGAAGGGAAGAAATTTTTAGAGGAACTTAAATTAAAATGGGCAACCATCTTTGGAAGATTAGCAGAAATAAATCCAGAGAGTGGTATGAAATATATGTTAGAAAGTAAAATTGAAGAATTTGAAACTATTGAAGATGCAGATGATTTTTTTAGAGGTTTTAGATTTTGGTCAAAAGGAATGTTAAAAAATATTGAAAACAGAGTCAAGAAGTTTAAAATAGCAACAGCTCGTATAGATGAAATTATAAAAGAGATTGGAAACATGGAAACTTTAAATAAGAAAAAGTTAAGAGAATTGGTAAGGGAAACAGCTAGACGAATAGGGGAAGAAAATCTTAATAAAAAATGAAATAAAGAACAAAATTGGTTGATTAAAAAATTATGAATTCACTACAAATGATTATTAAATATTGGTTGAAGAGTAAAGGCATTTTCGTTAAAGCGTTAATTCTTCTAATTATTTCGACAATAATCCAACTTATCATCCCAATTTTTATAGGACAACTCGTGGGTCGTTTAGATCCTAACTCGCCGAATCCGATGAGTATTACTGAATTATTCTTTTATTTTTTTATGATAATAGGTTTAGGTCTGGTAATATATTTTATTTTTCGCTATTCACGAATATTAGGAGCACGGGTTTCCACAAATGCTTTGTACTTTGTCAGAAAAGACATTCACAATGCAATAAACCGCCAATCTTTTGCTTATTTTGATCAAATGGAATCTGGGAATCTAGTTGCACGAGCTACATCAGATGTAGAACAAACAGATATGATCTTTGGATTTGGCTTAGCCGTTGGAGTTCAAGGGGTAATACAGTTAATTGGTATTTTGTTTGCTGTATTTATACTAGGAACTCAGATGGTTTGGATATTCGTGATTCTTATTCCGTTGTCACTTACAATTTCTTTAATTATTACTAAAAAAATGCGTCCAGTTTATTATGAGAGCCGTGAAGCGTTCGGAAAACTTACCAATACCATACGGGAGAATATTGTAGGTGCTCAAGTAGTTCGTATGTTTAGCATGCAAGAAAAGGAACTTCGGAAATTTAATGCAAATAATAAACGCTTTTATAAAGCTAGTGTGAGATCTGTGAAATTAAATTCTCTTTATATGCCAATCAATTTCACATTAATAGGTTTGATGATAATATTAACCCTATTTGTTGGAGGAAACTTAGTAATCCAAGGTATTATACCCTTATCAACTTTAATCACTGTCCAATCTTATATTGGGCTAACTATATTCCCACTTGTCATTCTAGGGCAAATTATGATCATGTATGTTCAAGCTGACGCGGCATTACGCCGAATACGAGAAGTTATTGAATCTTCCCCCGAAATCTTGGAGAAACCGAATTCTATAAGGGCAAAAAATCTTAAAGGAGAAGTAGAATTTGAAAATGTCTCCTTTGGATATACACCAAGCAACCGTGTACTCAAAAATTTAACATTTAAAGTACCTTCAGGTAAGAAAGTTGCCATCATTGGTACTACTGGCTCTGGAAAGTCCACAATCATCAACCTTATTCCACGTTTCTATGATGTAAGTGAGGGTTCCATTAAAATAGATGGTGTGGATGTTCGTGATTATAATATAGCAGATTTACGTCGCAATATTGCAATTGTCTCTCAAGATACATTTCTTTTCGATAAAACTATAAAAGAAAATATTACATATGGGAAGGTAGAAGCAACTATGGAAGAAGTGATAGAAGCAGCAAAAAATGCGAATATTCATGAATTCATATTAGAATTACCTGAAGGATATCAATCAATGGTGGGAGAGCGTGGTACACGTCTCTCAGGAGGTCAGAAACAACGCCTAAGCATTGCTCGTGCAATAATTCTTAAGCCTAAGATTTTAGTTTTTGATGATTCCACCAGCTCTGTTGATGTAGAAACTGAATACAAGATCCAAAATGCTCTTGAACGTATTATGAAAAATACAACAACATTCATTATCACGCAACGCATATCTACCATTCGAAATGCAAATGAGATCTTGGTTTTAGATAAAGGGCGGATTGTGGGTTATGGAACCCATGAAAGTTTGATTGAAAATAACGTGCTTTATCGGCAAATCTACGAAACTTTATATCGTAAACAAAAGGAAATTGTTAAACCGATATTAAAAACAGAAGAGGGGGTTCGCAAATGAGAAATAAAAAAGCTCGGGAGAAAATTAATAATACTCAAGAAGAATTTGATTCAGAAGAAGTAAAACGACTTGAAGAAATAGAAAAAGAAAGAGAATTACGCCCAAGAGGTCCAGAAGTGGGTGGGCATCGCGGCCCTATGGCATTCACAGAAGGAAAAACTAAACTTGAGCATCCACGTAATGTTCTATGGCGGTGGATATTTTCATATCTTTTCAAACAAAAAAAATTATTCATTTTCTTTGTTATTTTAATTGTTGGTGGAACAATAATAAACTCCTATGGTGTCTTATTGACAAGGACTTTGATTGATTCTGGAATTGTCGCAGGAAATGCGTATGTTGTATTGAACATTTCTCTCCTATATTTAACTTTGATGTTATTTATGGTCATCGGAAATTATTTTGGATCCTATGGTTTGGGAAAAATTGGTCAGGGTGTGGTTTTTTCGATGCGGAATGATGTATTTGAACAGCTTCAAAAAATGTCCATGTCATATTTTGATAAACACCCTTCTGGAGATGTAATATCTCGAGCAACTAATGACGTAGACCAAATAAATTTATTGTTAGGTGGACAACTTGTCCAAATAATCACGAGTATAATTTCACTCGGATTAAATCTAATATTTATGTTCGTATTGAGTCCTTTTCTATCGCTATTTGCTCTCGTTGTATTTCCTATCTTCTATTTATTAACAAAATGGTTCCGAAATCGCGTAATAGGTGCCTTTAAGGATACTCGTAAAAAGATTAGTAAAATGACTTCTTCTGTTCAAGAAAATATTGCAGGGGCTAAGACCGTTCAAGCATTTGGGCAAGAAAAAAAAGCTACAGAAGAGTTTGACCAAGCTAATATAGAAAATGCTGAAGCTTCATTTCGAGCTCGTAGGATTTTTGCAACCTTTTTTCCACTCATAACTTTTATGTCCTCAGTTTTAACCGCAAGTGTTTTAGTAATTGGAGGATATGTAAATATAATAAATTTCGCTCCTTTTGGAATTACCATTACTGTAGGAATTCTGGCAGCTTTCATCCAATATATGTCATCTTTTTTCCAACCATTTATGACTCTTACTCAAATCCAACAAATAATAGAAAGTGCAATGGCCTCTGCTGATCGGATTTATGGTATCCTGGAAGAAGAAGTCGACCTACCTGATCCTGAACAGCCTGTTGAAATAAAGGAACCAAAAGGATCAATTGAGTTCGAGGATGTAAGTTTTGGATACATATTCGATGAAACTCAAAAAATAGATAGCTCACCTAATTCCAAGATTTTAAAAATCTCTAAACCTTCAAAAGCACCCCATGGAATAACAGGAGGTTTTAATCCTAGTCAGTTGATGGAACGAGTGCAAGAATTCTTTTTAACCCTCCCAGAACCTTACAAATCATTCCTTTTGCAAAATATAATGCAAATCCCTCAAGCTATTAGGCAAGAAATGATAGTAGATTTAATAGGAACACTCCCCGAGAAAATCCCCGTTAAAATCAATGCAATTTTTGCTAAATATGGATACGCAATCCCTGGGACTCAATATTCAAAAGATCATCCGCTTTTGAAAACAACTCTGCTCGAAACATCCATACCCTCAATGATAGCAATGACAGCAGGACAAATCCCACAAGTAGAATCTCAAAATTTAAGCTTTAAAACTACAAAGGAATTCGAGGAAGGTAATAAAGTTGAGACGCAACATTTACCACCATTCTTACGGGAAATTTTAAATAATCCCGAGATGTTAAATCGAATGGTGCGGGGATTAGAAACAACTTTAAAAGGAAATTCAAGAATACTTAGTAGTGGAGGCGGAGGAAGCGGAATGGGAGGTGAAACAGGTGGAATGATGGGTGGTAGTGCCAGTATGGGCGGTCTCATGAATACTGCACGACTGCTTAGAATGTTAGCGACTTTATCCTTGCCTGATGACATTACAAATAATTTTCCTGAAATTGTAAAGAAAGCAATTGAAGAAGAGCAAATTCGTTTAGAACATGAAGCTACAATAGGCTATGTCTTAAGACATGTTATTCTGAAAATAGATGAGGGGAAGACTATCGCCATCGTTGGAAAAACTGGAGCTGGTAAAACCACTTTTATCAAATTAATTTGTCGGTTTTATGATATTACTGATGGTAATGTCTTAATTGATAATGTAGATGTTAAAAATTTGGATAAAAAACATCTTCGTAATTTAATTGGTCTTGTACCCCAAGATTCATTCCTCTTTACAGGAACTATTCGGGAGAACTTGCTATATGGATACGATGATGAAGAACCAAGTGCAGAAATGGAAGAAAAAAGGGAGGCAAAAATGATTGAAGTTTCAAAATTTTTAGGGCTCCATAACTTTATTGAAACACTCCCGAAAAAATATTATACAAAATTAAAGGAAAATGCCTCCAATATTTCTATTGGACAGCGACAACTTATCGCCTTCGCAAGAGCCCTTATTCAAAATCCAAGGATATTAGTACTTGATGAAGCAACCTCTTCCGTTGATCCCTACACGGAATCTTTGATTCAAGATGCCCTCGATAGAGCCAGAGAAGGAAGAACCACAATTATCATAGCACATCGCTTATCTACCATTAAAAACGCAGACTGGATTGTGGTTCTCGATCAAGATAAAAAAGGTATTGTAGAACAGGGCACTCATGAACAGTTGGTTGCAAAGAAAGATGGAGTTTACAAGCATCTTCTGGACATGCAATACAAGGATATCGAAGTTGAAGATACTCAAATATGAACAAAAAAAAAATTAAAAAATTTAAGAGAAAACTTTTATTAGCTGAAGAAATAATAAATTTAACTTAGATATTTAAGAAAATTGATATTATCAATGCAATTAAAATACCAAATATACTAAGGATCAATGCCTTTGCAGAAGGGCTTTTTTCATGAACATCAGGCAATAAATCACTAGCTCCTAAATATAAAAAACCACCGGCAAAAAAAGGTAGGATAAAAATGAGAATGATCTCAGGGAAACTAAAGAAAAAAGTCACAAGAACTCCTAATATAGGAGTACAAGCGTCTAAAAGTAACATTTTTAAGGTTGATTTAAGAGAATTTCCCGATTTTAACATCAAGGTTGCGGTATTTAATCCGTCTGAAAAATCATGAGAAATTACTGCGATTGCGACAATAATTCCAACTGAAAAGTTGAATTGAAACCCTATACCTATAGCAAAACCGTCCATAAAACTATGAGCCGATAATTCAAATGCCCCATAAAACCCACCTTTAGGATGTCGTACATTCTTACAAACATCTTCCTCACATATTTTATGAACAGAAATATAACGTTCAAGTATAAATAAAAAAACAAAACCTAAAGCAACTATATACATAACGATTTCTAACGAAATATTCATTTTATTTGCTAAATTTAAAGATTCTGGTAATAGTTCGAATAAAGGAACTCCAATAAGAACTCCTGCTGCTAAAGCAGTAAAATATTCGAGTCGTAAGCGAAATTTAGTTGCTAAAATTCCACCAGCGAAAGTAGAAAAAAAAGTTATAATAGTCAATAAGAGTGCATAAATATTCATATAGGCGATATTTAGGGAATAATTCAATTAAATATTTCTCTATTAATTTATAAGCATGGGATGAATTATTAGTAATTCTGAGTTAAAGCAAAATTAAATGGAACTTTTTACTCAATCAATAATTTAAGGAAAATGGGTGCAACCCTAAAATTTAGCTTGTAAAAAACAAAACCAAAAATCAAATAAATGCTAAAATTAATTGTCCAAATTTAAACCCTTAGCGAGCCACGGAATCCCCTAACACTATAGAAAGAGGGCGCACTGTTATGATACACGAATACATGGTCGTAGCGGCGATCACAAAAAATTGCACCGCCGAGTTTTCTAATATCAGAAGGTGTTTTAACCCAGCTCGACGTCTTCATGTCGAAATTTCCAAGTTTCTGCAACTCTCGATATTGTTCTTCCGTTAAAAGCTCAATGCCCATAGCTGCAGCCATATCAATAGCATTACCTTCTGGATGCACTCCTTTCTTTTCCCTCGCCTCCTGCCCTTCATGGTCGTAACAAATATTTCTGCGGCCTTTAGGACTTTCCGCTGAAAAATCATAAAAAATGTATTCACCCGTCTTTTTATCATAACTAAAAACATCCGGTTCACCGCCAGTTCTTTCCATTTCATTGAGTGACCACAATTTTTCAGTATTTGCTTCCAGCTTTGCTTGTACTTTAGCCCATTCAAGACTTTCATGACGGTTCATATTTTTCTCAAAACGGCCTTTCAATGCTATGAGTAGTTCTTCACGTTGTTCTGGTGACAATTCTTTTTTGAATTCAGTAATTGATGGTTTGTGCATAATCTTGGTATTCATCCTGAGTATATAAAATTATTTAGGCAAGGAAGGGTAATTTTTGTCCTAATTGCGGTGAAAAATTAGAAAACAATCGACTTAATATCTGTTCTTACTGTGTTTCTAAAATTAATTAGTTTATATGTTTTTTTTGGTTGTTTTCTTTAAATACATAAGTTAGAAGATCGTTCAATTGTTTATGAATAATTTTGGATAATGGATTAAAAATTGATATGACTTTAATTAAGTGATTTTTGAGTTGCAAAAACTTTTTATATTAATGAACATTGATAGCTAACACTGTTATCTAACAATGTTACCTAACATCGTTAACAAGTCAAATGAATAATTATGTCAGCAATTAAAAAGATATATAATGAAATTGAAGAAATCGTAGGTTCTGATTTTATTACGGATAAAGATTTTATGAAAGCTGCGTATTCAAGAAATGTTGATCCTGCATTTCCAGATAGATGGGCGGATATAATAGTTCGCCCAGAGAGTACCGAAGAAATTTCAGATATTATGAAAATCTCAAATAAATATAAAATTCCTATAGTTCCTAGAGGAGGTGGTGCTGACTTAGTTGGTGGATCTGTTTCAGAGGGAGGTATATTACTTGATATTTCAAGAATGAATAAAATCATTGAGATTAATGAAACAAATTTTTATTGTGTAGTTGAATGTGGCATTACTTGGGGTGAATTAACATCAATTTTACATGAAAAAGGATTAACAACTGGGATGGTCGGTCCAGGAAGTGGATATGCCGCGACTGTTGGAGGTGCGCTTTCTAATAGCACTGCGGGTTATGGTTCTACAAAGTACGGTTTAGCTTCAGATATTTGTTTAGGAGTCGAAGTAGTTTTACCTAATGCTGAAGGATCAACTATAAGGACAGGATCCGGAGCTAATAAATATGCAGAACCATTTTGCAGGTATGGTATTGCTCCAGATTTTACAGGATTGTTTCTTGGTGATGCTGGAACAATGGGAATTAAAACTAAAGCATTTCTAAAATTATTTCCACTACAACCTATTAAGAAATTAAAAACTTACATGTTAACCAAGAATAATAATAAAATATTAGTAAAAATATTATATAGGTTACAAACAGAAATTAGGGATGGAATTTATGACCTTATGGTCATTCCATTGATCATGGTCAGATTAACTGCTAGTTCAGTTAAAAATAAGCCGAAAACATCCCCTAAATTAAGAGGTCCTATTTTTTCAATAGTATTAGAAGCCGTAGACCAGAAAATTTTA
>JBHLME010000229.1:0-3861 GCA_048938445.1 Promethearchaeota archaeon
AAATTCTGGTTCATTATTCGGGGAATTCCAATAAAATTCTGTATTATGACCTTCATCAATACCTATATCTATACCTGCATGTGCTTGTCTCCCTATAATATCTCTCACTTTTCCCACTTTTCCCTCATAATCATCTACTTCATCAATGATGGGATAACCATATACATCATCAAAAGGATTGTCTTTGTCTCCATCATGCGTAGTACCAACACTATGATTACATGCTGAAAAATCTGCGATTCTAAAAAAGTCTCCATAAATCAAATTTCCCGTATCCCAGTCAGTATATGTTCCAGGTCCGGAATATCCGTATCCATAATTAGCTTTAGGCTTAATACCATAAGCTTGTGAATCAAAATATATAAAATAAGTTCTATTTTGTCCAAAAAATGTAGTCCCATTCATAATCCAAAAAACATCGACTAACGCATTGTAAGTTTCGTTGTAATCTTCTGAACCATCTGTAGCTTCACCGAGGTATTTGTTTACTACACACGGAATTTCAGTCCATTTATCTATGCTTATGTTATATTCAATAACTCGAATGGAATTTTCATCAAATTTATTAAAATCATCATATTTTTGTAAGAAATATGTGAAATTCAAACGTTTTTCAATTGGTACATCCGAGATATCTTTATCCTGAGCTTTTATTTCTACTCTAACTCTGTAATTCCAAGAATCATTCCACCATGATATTGCATCATAGGTCTTTTGAAGTTCATCTATTAGTTGAGAATTAATAGAAGCCTCTTGAGGCCATTCTAAATCATCATCAACGATATCCTCAATTTTCTTTTCATTATTTGAGTTTGGTTTGATTAAACTTTCTGCTATATTATTTTTTGATGGATTAGAAGTTGAATATGATAATAATATAAGAATCAATAATAATATTGAAGTAAATTTATGTCTTGATTTTAACTTTGTCTTTATATTCATTTACCTACTTTTTCGTTTTAAACTTGGAAATTAAATATATTATAATTAACGAATATTTAATTATTTATTTTTTTATTATGTCTCATAATATTTTAAGGCTTTCAATCAACTATATGTTCTTAATTTTTAATTTTAAAGAAGTTTCCTCAATTCTTTTACACTGATGTAAAAATCGTTTTTCATTCATCTTACAATTCTATTTTTATAATAATATAGGAAAAAATCATCGAAAATTAGAATGTTTCTATACTTTTTTATACATCTAAATCCAAGAAGCTATAAATTAAAAAATTAAATTTTTTGGAGAAATAATTTATCTCGATTAAATAATTATGAAATTTAATTAATTTAAAAAATAATTAGTGATTTTTTATGAAAATCACCATTATAACTCCAACTTTTCCCTATCCGATACGTGGTTTGCCAGGTCTCTATGGTCTTGAAAGATATTCAGAAAATCTCGCAATAAATTTAAAAAAGATAGGACATGATGTAAGAATTATTACAACCTTTTGGAATGGGGGTAAAAGACACGATTTTTATAAAGGAATCCCCATTCTAAGAATTCTTGATTCTAAGGCTTTACTTGGAAAACTAGGCGCGATATTTTATTTAAATTATATAACTTTTGGAATAAATTTGTTACGAGAAAAAAATTTCATGTTTTACAAAGATTCTGATATTATAATTTTGAATTTAGCGATACCTTCTCTACTTGCTTTCAAAATTAAAAATATTACAATATATTCAATTTTTCATCATCGGCAACCAATTGAATTTATGAGTTATCATATAACTTATCCTTTTTTACATTATATGGAGAAAAGGCAATTTAGACGATTTAAAAATGTTATTACAGTTTCTAATGCCTCAAAAAATGATATCATAAAATATTATGATTTAAATGAAAAAGATATTAAAGTTATCCCAAATGGAATAAATACAAAAAAATTTAATCCAAAAAATAGTTCAGGAGAAATCAGGAAAAAATATGGTGAGAATATACTATTATATTCAGGAATGATGATACCTAGGAAAGGTATTCCAATTTTAATAAAAGCCATTTCACACGTTATTAAACAAATTTCTGAGGTTAATTTAATTTTGATAGGAGAAGGTCCAAATTTAGAAAGATGGAAAAGATTATCAATATCATTAGGAATTAAAAAAAATATTAGCTTTTTAGGATTTGTAAAAGAGGAAGATTTATTAAAATTTTATGCGACATGCGATATTTATGTGTTTCCATCTTGGAGAGAAGGTTTTGGGCAAGCTATTTTAGAAGCAATGGCTAGTGGAGCAGCAATTATTTGTGCTGACAAACCACCGATGTCAGAAATTATAGGAAATGGAGGTATTACTTTTAAAGTAAATGATTCAAAAGACTTAGCTATGAAAATAATCAAATTAAGTAAAAACAAAGAGCATTTGAAAATACTAAAAGAGAACGCTATAAAAAGAGCAAAAAAATATAGTTGGGAACGAATTATAAAACATTATGACGAATATTTAAAAAAGATAAGAAATTCGTTTCCTAAATTCTCGAATCATATTTAATATGAATTTTTTTATTTTTTAAATAAACATTAAGCTCTATTATTTAAAGCACTATAAATTGTATGAATTTGCTTTATATTAAAATATCTACTCGATATAAAGGATCTTTTTTTATAATTTCTAAACATAAAATTATCTCTGAAATTTATGAAAAACAAAAATAGTTATCATTTGGAATAAACAGGTTAAATATATTGAAAATATTTAAGATTAAGATCAAAATTGGGTGGATTTAGCATTATTTTTTAAAAATTTCCTCTTTAATATTATACACAATTCTAGCAAAATTTAATTCAATCATGCGCAAGCTAAAAGGATATATAATTAATTGTACGAGTATGTGTACTCTAAATATCCTTTTAATAAAGTTTCTAATAAATAAAGGAAAAAATTTTAATAAATTATAATAGATTTTACGGAATTTAAGTTCTATAATAAGATCTCTTATATAGGTAATATCAGTTTTTCGCTGCAAGCGAGGGGTTCTTAAAAAATGCAGAAATTTAACTTTTTTATCATCATAACCCTCATGAACTAAAAATAAATTATATATATTAGCGGGAAAAGCTTTTATTTTAAACTCTGTGTTGGATAATGTTATTTTTCCTACATTATAACTTTTTTCAAATATCTCTTTATTTCTATCTTTTATTAGCGAAAATAAAGAAAATTGATCTGGTTTTTTTGATATTTCAATATCATTAAGCCATTCTTGAATAAACAATTGCATATTTTTAGAGCTTGATCTAAAAAAAATTACACCTGCATTAAGCTCTATTCCCATAAAATATTTAAGGAAGTTAACCTCTTTAACCAACTCTTCATCAAATATTGTTATTCCTACATCAAAACTATCTTCAAAAATCTCATCAATAGGATTTATTAAAACGGCATCAGCATCAAAATAAATTAAATTTTCTTTAATTTTCTTAGCACAGTCTAAAATACAAAGCGGTTTTTGATTAGCCAAATATGCCTTTTCCCTCCAATTAATCATATGTTTGGGAATATCATTACTTATCTCTATCGTTTTATGTCCAGCCTCCCAGTCTATATTATCATACCAATCAATTAATATTGAAATAGGGTAAGATTTTAGTTTCCTCTTTTGAGAGGGGGTTAATCCCCAATCATATATAAAAAATTTACAAGAAGGGTAAAATTTCATTAATCTTTTAGCTGTGAAATTAACAAAAGGAAAAAATTTTTCGCTGCAAAGTGTAATAAAATTAATTTCTCTTTCTTTCATATTAAAAAATCAATTCTCATAATTGATTAACTTAATGAAATTTTAAATTTAAAGATAAGTTATCGTATTTCATAAACTATTATTTTTATTGAAGCAACAAAAAGGAATTAGGA
>JBHLME010000107.1:0-15574 GCA_048938445.1 Promethearchaeota archaeon
ATTAGTAAAGAAGAATACATATACATGATCATTGATAATGTCTTAGTATTTGGTATTAATAGTGATCTACAAGGAGATACGTTACGAGCACATTTAGAAAAGTTTGATGATAAAGTCATTAAAGCAGTTGCTGGTTTTAATCAAAAATTTCTTGAACATTTTTTAATAATTTCGAAAGGTAAGGACCCAAAAGATATTGATGAGGAAATACAAAAAATGGAAAAAATCTCCTTAATGATATCACCCATGGGAAATTTACATTATTTAAGAGATGATAATTTAGAATTTATTCTTACCAAATTAGGAGCTCTCAAGTTAGAAGAGATTACTGAAACAAAAATAATTAAAATTGTAGATGAACAATTAGAAAAACAATTTGGAGGAGCCGGACATTATACTGAAGCAGCTGCCTTAGAAGGGCAGCTTCAGAGCGCCGCTTTTTATCTGTCAGGATTAGGATATCCTAGAACTGTTATTGAACAGAAATTGGATGAGGTAAGAAAAGATCCATCAAAACTAGATGCTCTATTTAACGTACCAGAGATGGGTGCATTTGATCACCCTCCAGAATTCAGTAGTTCCAATTCTCAAAGTATAGAGCAAAGTCAAGATGTAGACAATGCAATTGAGGGGTATATCGCATCATTAAAACCCGATATATCAGATGAAAGAGCAAAGAAGGCGGAAGAAATAATAATTGAAATACGAGAAATAGCAGGAGAGCAAATGAATGAAAACTATGAAAAGGTATTTAAATTAATGCATCCTGATCGTCTTGCTAGAGCTGCTAAAATGTTAAGGGGAGTAAAAAAAAAATCAAAGCGGATTAAACTTTACTTAGAATGGTTTTTCTGTACACATTTAATAAGTTCGGTAGAGTTTAAAGTTGAACACTGGCAAGTTAGTTCCCATGCAGGTCATGGACAGGCAGGTGTTTATTCTGCGGGAATTGATTTTTCTCGTTATGATGTGATCGTGAGAGATTTTAATGATGGTAAATTGACAAAAGTTATCAATATTACACGAAGAATATTACAAACCCCAAGTAAGAAAGCTGTACAAAAACTCGCGCAAGATCTCGTAGCTGAAACTGGTTTTGATGAACACTTATATTTTACAGATTAAAAAATGCATTTATTTTATCTTATTCATATCCTTTCTTTTAATTACTAACGTAAATTCCGTTTTCTATAGGAAACCTTTTTAAATATTATGATATAATATACGAAATATGCATTTATTGAATAGAAATTCAATTATGCAGTAAAAAATGAAATTCAAATATAAAAGAAATCAAAAAATAAATTAGTTAAATAATTAAAAGAGAGGGAGAATTTTATATGTCTCGTAAATCGAAATTGGTTATTTTAGGAATCTCTGTATTTAGCATCGTTCTTATTGCTTTATTTTCATATCCTGTAGTAGCGAATCCGGTTTTCAAGTACAATTATTTTCCATCTGATGATTGGGAAACTACAACTCCTGAAGCACAACGCATGAACTCAACTGTTTTAGAGGAAATGTATGAGTATATATCAGATAATAGTGTCAATTTTCAATCTATGTTAATCATACGCAATGGTTATATAATTGAAGAAACATATCTCTTTAATGGCTCACGTGTACCCGGTAATGTATACGTTGCTCCTTTTGACGATTATGTTTTAGATCAGATACGATATGATCGATTACACCATATATGGAGTGCTACTAAATCTATAACATCTCTTCTTGTTGGAATCGCCATTGAAATGGGTTTTATTGAAAGCGTGGACCAAACTTTTTTTGAAATCTTCCCTGACAAGTGGAATCCCATTTATGGCAATGAATCCAAAAAGGATATAACTATAGAACATCTACTCACGCAAACATCTGGTTTTAATTGGACTGAATTAGAAGATGCTTTTTATATTTGGCCAGCATTAGGTTATAGCCTCGATTATATTCTCACCAAACCTTTAGTAGCAGAACCAGGTTCAGTTTTCAATTACAATACTGGTAATCAAGAGCTTTTAGCAGCAATTCTCCAAAGAACAACAGGAATGAAACTTTCAGAATTTGCACGCCAATATCTTTTTGAACCTATTGGTATTGAAGATAATGATTGGGAATGGGATGAATCTCCTTGGCCATGGGGTTCAGTAGATTTAGCAAACATAACTCATGGGGGCTTTGGTATATACATGACACCAAGAGCGATGGCACGCATTGGTTTATTGTGCTTAAATGAGGGACAATGGGGTTGTAAACACGTGATCCCTGAGGATTGGATTGAAACATCAATAGAACCACACGTAACTGAAGGTATCTTCGATCCCACTAAAGATTATGGATACTTGTGGTGGCTTTCTTCTAATTACTATGCGGCTTCAGGATTTGCAGGTCAACGGATAATAGTAATTCCAGAGCATGATATAATCGTGGTCATAACTGCTGAAATATTAGACGTGATAACTCCTGTATTTGATATCACAATCAATAATTATATAATAGAGGCAGTTCTACCACCAATTCCATGCAACTATTATACCATATGGTTATGGATCTATTACTTTTTCAAGAGATTATTTCAATGGTATGGTTAAATACAGCTAATAGTTAATAGCTTTAAATAAATAACTAATTCTTTTTTTTTTTGATTTCTATTTTATATCTTTAAATAAAAACATTACATAAAAGCAGCTTTAATGAATTTACCGCTTAAGGCTATTTTTGTTAGTGCAGGTAACATTGAAAATAATAACCTTCCAGCTCTTCTAGTCCCATTTAATGTATAATTTTCTAAATCATACATTCGGTATGCTTCCCAGATTTCTCTTCTTAGTTGTTTATCTCTATTAATCAGATTTACATACGTGCTCCATAAAGTTTTCACGTGAGCACCTGCGCTATAAAATAGATATTCTGAACCCTCACCATTCACAAAATAATTTTTCAGAAGAATACGGTGAAGTTCTCTATCATAACTGTTTAATTCATTCCGAGTGAAAATACTATCTTTTTCTAATAATGGTTTTATGGTCTTTACTGCTAGATCAGCTGAACACATTCCACATAATAATCCTTCATAAAAGAAAGCAGTAACTAATCCCGCAGCCTCTCCAAGAACCATCATTCTATCATTTGAAAAAAATTTGATGGGATGTTTAGATATATAAGTAACGACTGGATTTGGATCTCTTTTTAATCCTTTAACAATTGGTTGTATTCTTTTATAATTATTTAAAATTCTTTCCAATTTTGATACTAATTCTTTTGGAGTCTCTTTAGAATTTCCCATAAAACCAATTGGAATTCTTTCATATCCTTTTTCTAAGTAAAATGGACCATTTGTACTTATTTGTGGATTGATGTGAAAAATATAATTTGGAACCATTTGATCATTAATCTCATCTTGGTTGCCTCTCAAATGGGTATAAATTCCTAAATACCTATCAGGAGTTCCAAATCCTACAGAACGTTGTAATTCAAATCCAAGGGATCCAGTGGCAAGAACTAATAATCGAGTAGAATATGATTCACCTTTATTATTGATAATTTCCACGTGATCAGCATGCTTTTCAATTCTCGTGATTTTTTCATTGAATTTTATAGTTCCACCTTGATTTTCTGATTCATTTAATAACTTATCAATCAGTTTTTCAGTATGACAGACATATCCTAAAGGGGCTCCAAATTCATCGGAATTCACTATACCATCCTCTTCAGCAGCCATATAATTCATTTTTTCGTGAATAACTGGAAAAATCGATTTATCAGAATAGTCAAATTCCGTTAGAAATGCTTTATTATGCTCTGCAAATATATTTGTTGAGACGGGTAAGTCATTTTTGCTCCTGGCTTCAATTAACATTGCATTAGAAAACTTTGAAGCCTTGTAAGCAAAAGTTGCTCCTGAGATACCCGCACCTATGACGATTACATCGTACATTATTTTTCAAATTAAGAATTTATGATAATATCAATTCTTAATGCTTAAAAAATTTTAATCTTGTAAATTTTGAATACTGACGTAAATGTAATTATTTTATTTAATCATTTTAGATTTGATATTCAATTAAAAAACAAATTTATTGTAAACATTCAGTGAATTACTATATGAGATAATAATAATGATTTCACAAGAATAATTCATTATAAGAAAAGATGTGAGATCTACTTCTATTTATTATAAGATTTCGATTTTATCATTTTTAATACGCCAATTACATCCACATCCAAATGCTCCACACACATATTTCTTGCCATACATGCGGGGATAAGCCATAATTATATTTGTTTTATCTAATTCCTCTCGAATGAGATTTTTTTTTTGATTTCCGCAATTTGGACATTTTCTAATGCTATCTATAATTGGTTCATTCATGAATTTATGCTCTTCATGAATGATTTCTTCATTTTCACTTGTTAAAATTTCAGGTTCTGTGTCTAATTGTTGAGGAGTTACAGTTTTAGCTTCACTATCTATATATTCTTCAATCTCTTCTTTTGGTTCGGTATCTAATACTAGTTGAGTTTCTACTTCTGCTTTAGTCTTTGCTTCAAAAATTCTACTAGGTTCTTCATATTCACTTGTATTTATGAGTGTTTGAATCTGTTTTTGGAGTTCAATTATTCTATTTTTATATTTCTTATTTTCTGCTTCTAAAGTTATTTTTATTTCAACAAATGAATTGTTCATATTTTCAATCTTGTCATCTAAAACCTTTATTTTATGTTCATAGGTGTTTATTAGTTTTTCCTGTTCATCATCAAATTTAAAACCTTCCTCAATTGCAATACTCTTTACATATTCAAGCTTATCTTGCAGTTCTTTTATTTTATCTTTATAGATTCTCTCTTTTTCAGATTCATCCTCATTAAATAAATAACTTTTATCATCAGCTGAATCGTTAGTAAAGTTTTCAAGTTTTTTTTCTAATATCTTTACTTTTGCCTTATATTTCTCTTTTTTTTCTGATAATTTTTCAATAAAATAGAGGGTTTCTTTTTCGTTTTCTTCATATTCCTTTTTTTCGTCAGTTAATTTTATGATTAGTTCTTTGGCATTATCTTCATTTACTTTATGCATATTTAATTCATTAGTCAATTTTTCAATCATAGAACTTGCATCTGAAACTTGAGATCTTAAAGTTTTTAATTCTTTACTCTCTTTTTTATACTCATTCAATAACCCAATACTGTCCTTTAATGATTCTAATTCTTCATCCTTTTCATTTAAAGCCTTTCTTTGAGAGACAATCATATCTTTAAGAATATCGATATCATCAGAAATATTATTTTCTTCCTTATCATTTGACTTATCCAGTTGAAGGATTTTTTCCTGTTCATTTATTTTAAGATTAAGTCTTTTAATTTCCTCTTTTAGAATTTCAATTGCGTCAACCAATTCAGAACGTGAACTATCATTTACATCAATATCGTTGATTAAATTATTTGAAGGAGAGGGATCTTTATTCATTGTTTTATTAAGAAATATTATATTTCAAATCTTCGTAGATATAATATTTTTCACTTTAATAAACTTTTAGGATTAAATTTTAAAAATATATTTAATTCGTAATAAAAGAACTTGAAAGAATTGAATAAATAATATATTACATTGGAATTTTTTTCAATTTTTAAGATTTATATCTGGGGAACTCAAATGTTCACATAAATATTAAGATAAATCTTGAAGAAATAGAAAAACATCGAATATCTTTCTGAGGATACAAATACGCTAAAAGATATAAAGAAAAAAAGGAGTATTTTTATTTTTAGAGATTTGAAAAATAAATAATAATTGATTAAAACATAGCTCCACCACAATGTTCGCAAAATTTAGCAGATTTTTTTACGACTTTACCACATTCACTGCAAAATTTGGTTTCATTATCACCAGCTATTGTAGTAGTTCCACCAACGTTTACATTAATAACTGAAACTGGTTGATCATATCCTCTCACAGGAACTATAAATTGGCTAGCATCTTTATCTGATCCTTTACTTGCTTTCAAGCTTGATTTTTGAACGAATTCAACACAGAGACGCCAGTTGGAATAAGCTTCTCCAGTTCTTGGGCTTATCCTGTTTGGTAATTCAATTTTGAATGGATAATCTTTTGTTTCTCCGGAATGAATGAACTCATTTTCCGCGATGGGGTACTTTTTTAATACCTTTTTTTGAGGCCTCCACCCTGCACTAGCATGACCATACCCTGTATTATCATTATAGCTAGCATGTGCATAATATTTTTCAAATCTTTCTACAACGTGTATTTCTACTTTTTTTAGTTTTTTATCTTTTTTTGCATTACTTTCTATTGAAAAAACACCTGAAATTTCATCGTTTGGACCATATAATTCCTTTTGATCGTATATATCATAACTACATTTAATTTTTGTCAAATACATCTACCACTTTAATTAATTTAGATTTTATCTTCTAATGTGTATTATAACTAGAATTTCTATGATATATTTTAATATATCATCTATTTATAAATTTATTTAAAAACTATATGTTTTTTCCTAATATTAGGTAAGTAATGTTAATATAATCTTTTGTAAATTCTATTTATTAAATTGTAGATCTAAATTCAGCAATTTTATTTAAAAAAATAGTATAAGTCAGTTCAATCTTTCGATTTCCAGATCTGGAAACTAATTTTTTAATATATAAAGATCTTTAATTTGATTAAATTAAACGATTATTAAAAATATGCGTGTTTACAAATAAAACTTAAATTATTTACCTGATTTCAGTATACAGATTCAAATGAATGATGTCCAAATTAGTAAATTCATATCTTACGTCCTTCGACATAATCCAAAAGGAAAAGTCATTTCAGAAGATGGGTGGATGGATTTGAAAGATTTATTAGAGCTCCTGAACATCGAATTTTCTTATACAATAGAACTTGATGATGTTATGCGCGTTGTTTCTGAAAATGATAAACAGCGATTTAAGATAAATGAAAACAAAATCAGAGCAAGTCAAGGGCATACTCTTAAAAAAATTAAAATAGAACTAATCCCTCGTACACCTCCAGATATCTTATATCATGGGACAAAAAAACAGATATTGAAGATTATTAAAAAGGAAGGTCTTAAGAAAATGAATCGTCATCACGTCCATCTTAGCGCTGAACGCAAAACGGCAGAAATCGTTGCAAGGCGATGGCATCAAGGAATCTTAATTCTTGAAATTGATACAAGATCCATGCATCTTGATGGGTATGTTTTTTATCTTAGCGATAATGGAGTGTGGCTTACGGATAAAATCCCTCCGAGATATATTAAATTCATGTAGATTTTATGATATTTTTACAATTAATAACTAATTTTTAAAATTAATAATTATTACTTATGAACAAAAAAAATAGAATTAATTATAAGAAATTATTTTTCTTTAACTAAAATTAATCATTCAATCTCAATTATTAATATTTTGCTAATAATTGAAGAAAGATCAATCATGAAAAATAAATCTTTAAATACTCCTCATCCTTTTGTCAAGTGGGCGGGAGGTAAGAGACAATTAATACATAAAATTGAGAGATACTTACCGAAAACATTTAATAAATATATTGAACCTTTTGTTGGAGGGGGAGCTTTATTATATCTTTTATTTATAATGAACCTCTTTTTTATATGTTTGAGATTTGATCTCTTTAGAAATTTAATAATTCATTTAACTCCCATTTTTCTTTTGATGGAGGTTCAACATAAAACTCTTTACATTTATCGGAAATTAAATCATAGGTAAATTCTAATTTATGGCCTAAGTTCCAAATATAATTTTGATATTGTATTTCAGAAATTTCACCTTTCTCATGTAAAATCTCTTTATTTCTTATTAAGTTATTAAAAGTATTAATTAATTTGTTACTAATTGCTTTTCTTTTCAATTTAAAGGAAAATTTATAATTATTTAACATCAAAAGCATTAAATCTCGACCTAACTCTAATTTATAAACAATTCCTTTAGAATTATCCTTCTTTATAAAAAAATCCCTCAAAATTTTATTGCTAATATCAAAATAATCTTTAATTTGCTTAAGAAAAGTATAACTCCCTGAAGAAACTTTTGTCCTACCTGTAGTCCCATCTCCGTCATAGTAACCAAGTATAAATCCTAAATATAATTCTTTTTGAGATATTTTATTATTACTGACAAGCTTTGGTAATTCAATATTTAATGATTTTTTATTACCAACAATAAATCCTTTATTTATTAAATGTTGTGCAAATCTACTATTCATAAAACGAGCTAAATATGACCAGGAATTTGATTTTTTATCTCTATATTTATTTAAATATTTTTGATTGAATCCTATTGCTGAACAATAATCTCTTATTAACGTGAAGTTTTTTTTTGATTGTTTTAGCCCTATTTCATAATTAGCATATTTTTTTGAAATGTCAAAGGATTTAGAAATCCAACCCTCTGCCCATAATAATCCTAACCAATATGCTTTTTCTACAGTATCTATACTTTCAAAGTAGTTTTCTATTAATTTAGGATGAAAATTTTTACTTCGATAACTATTTGAGAATGGAGGGTTATGGATTTTCTTATATTTATAGATGGTTTTATCTATAAAACTAGTAATAATTTGCTTTGGTATATTATAACTCAATAATAACACTCTCAATTTAAGTTCATATTTATGTAAGAAATTTAAAGAAATTATATAATTAGTATTAATAGTAGCCTTTCTTAGAATATTCTTTATATGATTTTTCTTTTGACCTAAAAGAACACTTAAATCTTCGCTTTTTATTTTAGGAATTTTAACATATTTATAGTAAAATTTAGTATTACTTGATATTCTATTCATCAATAGTATTGAAATCCCTTGTTTTAGAGTTTCTATAAACTCTAATGATGTACTAAAATCATGATTTTCTTCAAACCAAATACATATATTTTTATATTTAGATTTTAGATTTTTTAAATTTAAATTATTGATTGATTCATTTTTCATTTGAAATATAATTCATTTATGATATTATCTACAATTTTTTAAAATAAAGTGTTAAGAGTCTATAGGTTTTTTATAAAACCATAATAATATAATTAAAATCAATTGTTCTTGATTTTTAATCACTAAAGTTACTAATGAAGGAAAACTCTAATAAAATAAATTCATTCTGAACGAAACAAATAAAAGGATTAATTTTTTCTTTAATTTCTAATAATTTATAATATTTATAATATTTTTTTGTCGTTACAGATTGAATTAGATTTAAATAAATGAAATGAGTATTAATAATTATATTCTAAAGTGAATTTATTATTTATAAACAAATAATTGGATGATTGTTTACCTTTAAAAAATATTGAGGGATTAATATTTGCTAGAAAAAAATTTGTTATCCAAGCAAAAAGATATTTATGGTGAAATCATTACTTCTAATCCTAAACCATTTCTGAAATGGGCGGGAGGGAAAAGAAAATTGATAAAACAAATGAGTAAATTTTTTCCTCAAAATTTTAATAATTATATAGAACCCTTTGTAGGAGGAGGTGCTGTATTTTTTTATTTATATTCTAAAAGAAAGCTGAATAACAAAATAGTTTTAATAGATAATAATAAAGAATTAATTAATTGCTATAAAGTAATAAAAAATAATATTGAAGAATTAATTGAACTTCTTTACCATCATAAAAATGAAAAAAAATATTATTATGAAATTAGATCAAAAGATCGTAATCCTGAAATATATAAAAAAATGTCTGATGTTGAAAAGGCTTCAAGAACTATTTATATGAATAAATGTTGTTATAACGGGCTTTATAGAGTAAATAGTAAAGGCCAATTTAATACCCCTTTCGGTTCGTATAAAAATCCAAATTTTTGTGATAAAGATAATTTAAAAGCGGTGAACATTGCACTTAAAGATGTTGATATACTACATGGTTCATTTAAATTGTGCTTGAATTATGCAAATGAAGGAGATTTTGTTTATTTAGACCCACCATATTTCCCATTATCAGATACTTCATCTTTTACAAGTTATACCAAAGAAGAATTTGGAATCGAAAAACAAAAAAATCTTTATCATATATTTAAAGAATTAGATAAACGCGGTTGTAAAGTATTATTAAGCAATTCCTACAGTGATTTTATTCTGAATTTATATCAAGATTACAATAAAATTACATTAAAAGCGTCTAGAGCTATAAATTGTAATGGCTCTAAAAGAGGAGAAATCAATGAAATTTTAATCCATAATGATTATAACTAAAAATCTTTTAACTCTCTATTTATAAATAAGTTTTGTCTATCAGATAGTAATAGTATAACAAGATTTTGATAATAAATATGAATTCTAATGATATTGAAAACTCCGAGGAACCTTTAAGAAGAACTTTTATTTTTTTATTTAAGCATTCTAGAACACCTGAAGCATTTTCAAAAGAAGAATTCAAAGAATTTGCACGATATCCAAATCCAAGTAGTTTTGATACATATTTTTCAAAAAAGTTTAGACACTTTCTTGAAGAAGCACCAAATGAAAATAATAAATATTTAGTATCTGATATATTTAAGGAATATTCTAGATGGGAAAAATTTAAGATATTTTGTTCACAAAGTTCCAAGCTTAAAGTAAATTATTTCGAGGAATATTATAAGGATGTAATGATTTTTGAGTTTTTTTTACCATTAACTAATGAAAATAATTTGAGATCTACTTTAGATGATCTTTTTTATAAAGATACTGTAAAATTGGCTCTAAATAAGATAATTAAAAGGGAATTACATAAAGTTTTTCTAAAAAAAAAAAGAAGAATCTGAAGAAGAGTATATTGAAGGATTATGTAAATGGATTTCAGATAGATTTGGTGGATATTCAATTAGTACAGTTCGGGGAAGATTTAAGACTGATGAATTAAAGTCATATCATGAGGTTGCTCTTAATAAGTCAAAAGGTTTCGATTATTTAATTGATGAAACTACTGCTATTGTGCGCTTTATTTTTCCTGTTAGCTCTCCAGTTAAGAATAATGCTATTTATAATATAGAACAATTTCAAGAGAACATAGATGATTATATTGACAAGAAAGAGATACTAACAGAATCTAAGAAGATAAGATATTTATTCAAAAATTTATTTGTTAGAAAAATACTTGATTTAGTGAAGGGTGAGGATGAGATTTGGATGCTTGAAAGTGGTTTGAGGAATCAATTATATGTCTGGAAAAATGAATTTTTCAATAATTAAAAACAAATTAGTTATCAAATCAAATGTCTTTAAACTCATCATCTATTAGATTCTTTAATTTAAAGCGCCCACTAAAATTCCAATATCTAATATCTTGTTCAATAAACATCCATTTTACAATTTTTAATATTACATCAATCTTCTCACCTTGAGAAAAAGAGACCTTTTTAGATACTAACCAATTTAAAATCCAATTATCATCTTCACAAATAAAAATTTTTTCTATACTTCTAATAAGATACCTAAAATCTTTCAGATTTTCTTCTTTCTTTATTTTTAAATCTTGAATAATGTCTTGATAACTTGGCATTTTATCCTTATTAACTCTATTCCATTTTTCAACCCAAATTTGAAAATCAAATCCATATTTATATTGAGCAGGTCTAACGAGATATAATATTCTCTGATCGATAAAATTTTCAACAATATATCTATACCTTGAAACTTTATTCCCAGTTCCTTTACCTGGATCCTCCTCCATAAATTTCAAAACAACGGATTTTCTTAATTCATTTCGAGAATTAAGCTTAGGAAGATTCCAACTAATTGTAATATAATTAAAAGGAATCTTTATCATCTCTAATAGAGTATTTTAATATTATTATAACTTTTTGTCATTATTTATTTATATTTAGATATTCTTATAAAAACATTTTAATTGATTATTATAAAAGCATTACCAAAATATTATAATGATATAAATCTACAAATAAAATATAAAGAAGTCCTTGTTTTAAACGAATTTATTTAACTATTGAATAAAAAATGAAATCTAAAGATAACCAGTTTGTTACAAATCTTCTTGAATGGTTCAAGGAAAATAAAAGACATTTTTCTTGGCGTAATTCAGATTTAACTCCATTTCAAATATTAATTGCAGAAATAATGCTACAAAAAACAGGAGCTACACAAGTAGAAAAACTTTTTCCTGATTTCATTAAAGCATATCCTAATCCTAAAACAATTAATGAATTAAATATAAAAATTTTAGAAGAAATTTTACATCCATTAGGCTTATACCAGAGACGGGCAAGAGATATTAAAAAAACTGCTAAGAAGATTTGGGAAAATGGTAATAAGCTTCCAAAAACTAAAAAAGATTTAATGGCTTTACCCGGAGTAGGAGAATATATTGCCAATGCTATATTATGTTTTGCTTTCCAAGAACCTGTACCTATTATAGATGCTAATGTAGGGCGCGTAATAAAAAGAGTGTTTTCTTTTCCAGTTAAAAGTGCTCCTTCAAGAGATAAGAAACTATTAGAAAGAATGATGGACATAATTCCTGAGATAAATTATAAGGAATTTAATCTAGCAATTTTAGATTTTGCTGCTTTAATTTGTATCCCTAGAAATCCTCGATGTGAAAACTGTCCATTATCAAAGATTTGCGAATTTAATGCAAAATATATATAAAGGAAAAAAATGAGTTAAAAATAAACTAAACTTTATGTCTCACTTTCAGAGCATGTGCAATTTTCACACGGATTACCGCATCCCTCACACGGATCAGAACACCCGCATCCCCCACACATTGCCGCAAGAGTAACGGCTAGTGACAAAAATACTAAATACATTAGCCATAGGATGATGAAAAAAACTATTTGAAATATTACAGTTCCGCTTCCAAGAATTATTCCTATTATTGCCATTGTTTTATTTTCCTCCTTTACAGCCCCAATAATTCCAAAGGTGATAGCTAGACCTGCTAAAATAAATCCAGTGATTATACAGAAGATTAATATATTGCTAAGGTAAGGTTCAACTATTGGTATAACTGAAGACAAAAATATGGCATATAAAATAAATGCTAGTAATGGTAAAAATGCGAGAATTCCCGTAATTAATGAGACAAGCCCATATCTACTCTTCATTAAAATACCCTTCTTTTTTTTTTTTAACATTTTTGTAATTATATTAATTTTTTTTTTCTTTTAAATAAAGTTTTTCATACAATTTTAGATATCAATTTTGATTAAATTTATTACTCAAGAATGTATTAGACACGAAATAATAACGAGAATTATAAAAAAGGATTTTTTTATTGAAGAATAAATATGTGATTATTGATCATCTTATTGAATGTAGTAGAATTAGTCAATTTTTCACTAAAGTGGGTTTAAATATTTTAATTGCTAATGAAATATTGACTCGTGTTAAAGAGATATGTATACTTACCTATGGAGTTCATATTATTATCAATGAAGTTATTATCGTTCAATAACCTAAAATTACAAAAAAACTTCCAATATTACCTATTGCTGCAAAAAATCCTAATATTCCTCCTATTGTAGCCATACTAGTTCCGGGTTCCAACTTAATTCCATACCAGCCAAATAAAATTGCAAGTAATCCGAAGGTAATTCCACTCATCATAATAATTATAAAAACAATTCTGGCAATATATATATGATAAGGATTTATTGGATAATTGCGCAATAAAACATAAAAAGCAATAATAGATAACAATCCCAATATTGCACAAATTAATGAAGTTAGCCCACTTTTATTTTCCACTTTAAAGACCATATTTTTTTTTAAATACTTTTTGTCGTTTAAGTAATATTATAGTTATTATTTCCAACTAAATAAAGTTATTAATGAAATTTTAAAAATCTAAAAGGACTAAATTTATTTAAAACAAGCATTTATCAGAAATATATAAATATTTAACATTCAAATAATAGAGATTTTGTTTATTGAAGAATAAATACACGGTCATTGATCTTTTTAGTGGATGTGGTGGATTTAGTCAAGGATTTTTAAAAGTAGGATATGAAATTATTGCGGCAAATGAAATATGGAATCCCGCTATAGAAACATATAGACTTAATCATGGAAAAGATATTATGATCGATGGAGATATAACATCTTTAGAAATAAAAAAAAAATTATATAACCGAGTCAAAGGAAAGAAAATTAACGTCATCATAGGTGGCCCTCCATGCCAAGGCTACTCCTCAGCGGGAAATAGAAATCCAGATGATCCAAGAGGTCAATTATACTTAGATTTCGTGGAGATCATAGATCATCTCAAACCTGATATTTTTATCATGGAAAATGTAAAAGGTCTATTAAACATGAAGCATATTAACTCAAAATTGGATTTGAATGAAAAAAATAAATTTAAACAAGATTGTAAAAGATTACAAAGATATAAGGATTTAAAACGATATAAAGCTCAAAGGGAGTTGGATGTTCAAGAATCCAAAGAATTTTTTGATTTAAGGGATAATTTAAAGACCATTAAAAATGATATTAACAAGCAATTAATCCCTTTATTAAACAAGATATTGACAGCATTTAAAGAAATCAATTATATGGTCTCTTGGAAAATCCTCAATTCTGCGGATTATGGTGTCCCACAAACTCGAGAAAGAATTATTTTTATAGGAACTAGACATGATTATGTTAATATTTCTTTTCCAAAAGAAGAATTTGTTAAAACAAACACAAATTCAGTTAATAAAAAATTACATTTATGGAAAACAGCTTCGGAAGTATTAAAAAGATATGAAAACTGGCCTGAGGACAGTGAACGGAACCATTTATTCACAAAACATTCACCTAATTTTATTAAGAAAATTAAAAGCACTCAAATCGGAGATACTGTTTATAAGAATTATAATGATGCATGGTGGAGGTTAGATCCAGAAAAACCTGCCAGAACCGTTAAAGAAAACCATGGAGGTGTGTTTATACATTATAAATTCGATAGAGCGTGTACACCTAGAGAACTAGCAGCACTACAGTCATTTGATGATGATTTTATATTTAAAGGGACAAAAAGTGCGATTTTAAAACAAATTGGGAATGCTGTTCCACCATTAATGGCAAAAGCCATAGCATTGAATATTAAAAGTACTCTCGATAAATTAAAATAGTAATAATGTTGTAACTTTCAAAAATTAATTTGAAAAATTTCAAAAATAAATTGGAAAAGGTTTCATCGAACCTACAAAAGTCGATTTTTTGTAATTTTTTAAAATAAACGAGAATTTCATAAATTTAAAATATTTATTATCGGAAAAAACTCTCACAGTTAATATGGGTGAGGATTAACTTCCTTGAATGATTCTTCAATAACATTAATATATTCTATTTCTTATATTATTATCAAAATCTTTCTCGATAGCGTTCACGAAATCTCCCAAGGTAGTTTTGAAGGAAAAACAGACGAACTCAGGGTTGTGTTTCACACCAATCTTCACATCGTTATGATTCGTGGGATCTGGCAGAATTACTTCGGCACCCATACACTCGAAGAAAGTCTTGAACGCCAGTCACGAATTGCCCATATTTGGAAAAGAAACTTTCATAACAAAATAGCCTCTCAAAGGTTAAAAAGAGATCCGATATCA
>JBHLME010000108.1:0-15567 GCA_048938445.1 Promethearchaeota archaeon
ATGAACATATTATTTAAATCTTATGGAAAATAAAAAATGATACATGTTCATTAAAATAGTATTATCAATTTAAATTTTGATATAAGAAGAATTTGAATGAAAAATTCTCATTAAATTTTGTGTAATAAAAATCAAAGAGTATGAAATTTTAGGTCTAAAAAATTTATTATATTCTTAATTGACAAAATATTATAAATTATTTATTTTTATTTGATTTTTAAATTAAAATTATAGATTTATATGCTCACCTTTTTAAATTCTATGTTCATATTAATAATATAGAGTGAACAATTTATTTTGTAAATGTGAAAAAAGTGAGTGAAAAAACAGTGAAATCTAGTAAAAAAACAATACATACTACCTTGTCTGAAGAATCAAGTGAAATTTTAGATAAATTTGCAGATTTAACAGATAAAAACAATCAAAAAATATTTGGGAATAAATCAAAGGTTTTAGAAAAAGCTTTGGAGCTTCTTGATAAAAGTTATAACCCCCAAAATAAAGATGACTTACAAGCAATATGGGATAGGGCGAGAAACGAATTAAACATGGTATTAGTGGGAAAAACTACATATCTCGCCTATATTTCTGGTGATTATGAAAAAGCTTTTGAGGAAAATATTGCAATAGACATTTTAGAATGGTATTCTCGCATGAGTATTGAAGATATGAATTTGTCTGAACTTTTAGAGGCGATAAAAAATGTATGGCTAGCTGCTAATTATTTTTATCAAATTGAAATTGAATTAGGAAGTAAAGGATCTTATCAGATTTCATTTTATCATGATTTGCATAGTAAAAAATATAGCGAATTCTGGGGAAATTACTTCTCAAAATTACTTCATGATCAAAAGAAATGCGACATTGAAATATTTCCAAGAAGTTCTTCATTAATTTTAAGGATTTCCCCGCCTTAATATTATGAAATTTATTAAAAAAAACAATTGAATAATAGATATGAGTACAGATCAAAAATTATACAATGCCATAAAAGAATCAGGTATAAGTCTTATTTTATCAGTACCATGTGCAATGATAAAAGGGCTTTTGGAAATCATCGATGATAAAAACGAAATCCAACATCTTTCTGTAACCCGAGAAGAAGAAGGAGTAGGAATTGCAGCAGGAGCATATTTAGGGGGAAGAATCCCTGCATTACTCATGCAAAACTCTGGTCTTGGTAATTCAATAAATGCTATAAAATCCCTCTTAGAAATATATGAAATTCCCATAATATTTATAATGACTCATAGGGGCGCGGAAGGAGAGAAAATAATTGCTCAAATACCAATGGGACAAGTAATTTTCAATCTACTAGATTGTATTAATGTTGAACATGTGATTGTTGATTCAGAAGAAAGTATTGGAGAGATAATTAAAACTGTGAAAAAAAGTCAAAATTCAGGAAAATCTATAGCGATTGTCTTAAAAAGAACATTATGGGGGGTGCTTGATAATGAAAAGATATGATGCTCTCAAGGAAATTGTAAAAGTTGTAAGTGATGAATTAATCATATGTAATATAGGCATTCCTTCTAAAGAGCTCTATGATTTAAAAGACCGCGATGAAAATTTCTACATGCTGGGTTCAATGGGACTTGCCTCTTCTATAGCCTTAGGCGTCGCTTTAGCAAGACCTAAAAAAAGAGTGTGGTGTATTGACGGAGACGGTTCAATATTGATGAATCTGGGGAGCTTGAGTACTATTGGCAATCATGCTCCTAATAATCTAATGTTAATAGTTATCGATAATGGATGTTATGGCTCAACAGGTAATCAGCAAACCCATACATGTAATAGAACTCAATTGGACGTGATCGCCAAAGGGGCTGGTTTTGAATCAATTCATACGATTGATGATAAGGTAGAAATTATACCGAAGTTGAAAAAACTTGGTTCAGGGAGTCATTTCATCCTTATCAAAACGGAGCCTGGAAATGCTCAAGTAAAAAATATACCCTTGCATCCCATACAAATAAAAGAGCGATTCATGAAATCTCTTACTAAATGATTAGCAGTAAGAAGAATTTCATTTCTAATTATGAATATAGACCTTTTTAGGATCTTAACATTTAATATGAATTGAATATAAGTTACTTTTTTATATATCATTGATTAAAATGTAAATAACTAAAAGGTGAAATTACATGAATAGAGTGAAAAAAATCATTGTTATTTTATCATTACTCTCAATATTGAGTTTTTCTAGTTTATTTAAGATTATTACTATTAATAGTGGGGGAACCAATGAATATTCTGAAAATAAGGAACTCGATTTGCATCCTTCGGGATTTTTCAACTTGACAGGAGGCAAAATATTCATAGATGATATGAATTCGTCATGTAATTGGGACGAAACAGTAAAAAATGACTGGTGTAGTGGAGAGGGAAGTATTGACAATCCTTATGTCATTCAGGACGTGTTTTTGGATGGCAATGGTTCCGACACTTGTGTCGAGATTCAAAATTCAAGAGCCTATTTTAAGATTGAAAGTTGTAACTTTTCAAATGCAGGAATAGGAATTAAAATTGAAAATTGTACAGACTTTAAGATTATTGATAATAGTATTTCAGACTTAAAAGGAAAAGATGGTTTATCTGGTTTAGAGAGTAGTCTTGGAATAAATGGAGAAAACGGAGACGAAGTTTTTGGGATTTTTATAAATAATTCTAATAATATACACCTTTCATTAAATGAAATTTGTAATATTGAGGGAGGTATGGGTGGTTATGGAAAAAACGGAACCAGTTCAAGAGAAACAGGTGGAAATGGTGGCAATGGATCGAGTTCATATGGACTTTTAATAAACAATACAGTGAATGTGTTTGTTGCTCATAATAAAATCTCAAATATCATAGGGGGAAAAGGAGGTGATGGAGGGAATGCCTGGATATCAGATGGTATGACTTATTCAGCAGGGTATATAGCAGATGGTGGCATTGGAGGTTGTGGTGGAAATAGCATTGGACTCCATTTTGATAATACTATGAATATTATGACTTATAAAAATGAATTGAGCGGAATTACTGGAGGTTCAGGAGGAATAGGTGGATCTGGAGGGTATTGTTTTTCAATTTCGGGATCTATTATTTCCGCACGTTTAGATAATGCTGGAAATGGAGGACCAGGGGGAAATAGTAAGGGAATATGCTATCATAATTCTATTAAAATTAATACAATCTTAAACGAAATTTTTGATATTATAGGTGGTAATGGGAATAATGGAGGTCTGGAAAGCTTTTTTGTGCACGTGTTGCTTCCTGATAAAGGAATACAAATCGGTGGAATTGGTGGTAACGGAGGTTTAGGTGGCTTGAGTTCAGGTATTTTTTATAGTAATGCTAATATTATTAAAAATATCGATAATCAAATATATAGGATTAAAGGAGGCATTGGTGGAGCTGGTGGGAACGGAGGATTTGGTGGAGAGGAAATGATTAGTATTCTCCCAGGTCCTGTTTATATAGAGTTATCTTGTAAAAATGGTGGAGATGGTGGGAAAGGTGGTGAGTGTTATGGGATTTGTTTTAATAATTCAATGAATATTGAAAACTATTGGAATAAAATTGAAAATATTGAAGGTGGTGGTGGAAATATGGGGGGGAATGGTTGTGTTGGTTATATAAATGAAATTTGGGTCATGGATATGCTCATTATGATCGAAGAATATGATGGTGGAAATGGAGGAAATGGCAGTGATGGAGGAATGAGTATGGGATTATACTTTCAAAATTCACAAAATATCATCAATATTGGAAATGATATCTTAAATGTTTTAAGTAATAGAGGAGGAAATGGTGGCGATGGAGGGGATGGCGCTTATTTTAATAGAACTAATGGTGGGAATGGAGGAAATGGCGGAAATGGAGGTTGCAGTTTTGGATTATATTTTGAAATATTAAAAAACAGCACGAATATAATGAATGTTTTATCTTTCATTATTGGTGGTGATAGTGGATACGGTGGGTTGAAAGGAATTGGAATCATTAACGGAATTGATGGAAATAATGGAATAATAGGGAGTGGTTATGGATTTTCACTCGTGAACACGAATGATAGTCTTAGCTGGTTCAATGCTATCTATTGTGAAAATAATGTGGATAATGGGATAAATAACCGCTGGAATAGTTTTATATGTGGTAATTATTGGTCAGGGTATGATGGTGTCGATTTGAATAGAGATGGTATAGGCGATACACCGTACCTGCTTAATGGCAGTGCTGGATCTCAGGATTATTTACCTTTAATGTTCTGGCCAATAGATGATTCATCTTTACCTAAAAATCCATTGCAGGATTTAGCGATTTGGATCATTCTTGGAATAGCATCCATAGGAGGCACAGTAGTTATTTCAGGAGTCGTGGTTTCAAGAAGAAAAAAAGCAAGAAAAAAAGGATACTGGCTCTCTAAATTAAAAAAATAACAAATAAGAGCACCGAGTTTTCATAATTAACTCATATATTTTTATTCTATTAGTTAAATAATAAAGGGAAAATTTTATTTAAATGAATTTAGGTCAATTTTTTACCTATGACTCCCACGTAAATTGCTGTTTCGGTCTTCCCATCAATTCCAAGTAAATCATTTAATTCGTCATCATAAATTGCTCCAATTGTACATGCTCCTAATTCTAACGCTTCAGCAATTAAATAGAAATTTTGACCGATGTGCCCGCAATCCATGTAAATGTAGCGGTAGCATCTCTGAAGGTACTTCCATTTCGAACGTTCTATAACAGCGGTCCATATGAAATTTATTGCAGAGTCATATGCCATTTTTTGACCAAGACACGCTTCAGCAACCTCCTTACGAAAATTTCCTCCCTTCAAGTATTCAAGTTCGTGATGCAATATATCATAATGATATACACCTTGTTCAATTTCTTCAACATTGTTTATGATGGGATAAATTTCTATGGGATATAATCCCCCTGCTGATGGTGTAGTGCGAAACGCAAACTGAGGATATATTCTAGTTAAACCTGCCATTCCAAAAAGTATTGAACTGAGGGTATTTAATGAAATAGATTCATCATTAAATGTTCTAGTTGAGTGTCTACTCACTATAACCTCCCAAAAATCAACTTTTTTTTTCACTTCAAATTTTGGAAGTTTTATTCTAGTTATGGCATTTTCATATGTTTTATATGTCCTAGGTTTTCTTGACCAGTCTAAATAATGACGTGGTAAATTATCTCTTGAATATTTTGATTTCTGCTGAAAATTATCACCATACTGGTCTTCTTTTATTGAATTTTCAATCATTAGGTTTATTATTATTCTTGGATTTAAAAATTCTCAGATAATATTTTAAAAATCATTTTTAAAAAGAAAAGAATTTTTCTAATTAAATAAAAAAGTAAAAAATATCTAACTACACACTCATCAGTATGGTTCAGGACATTTCTCTAATAACTGTTGGCATGTCTCAGAATCTTTTGAGATTTCCATGCTCTCAATCGAACTCACGCTTCGAATATTCATGTGTTTATCTATATAAATAATCATCCCATGAAGTGGATTACCATGTAGAACAAGGTGGGGATAAACACCGCTCTTATTCTCCAATATTTTCTCCATCATGAAAAGATCGATATCGACCTCAATCTTTTTATGACATATTGGACATTCATTAGCATTTCTTGAATTCTGCCACTGTTTTCTTTTATTTTGAATTTCTTCCCGTGATAAGATCATACTTAATAATGATCATATATCAAGACAATTTATTAATTTTTAGGTTTATTCAAAGAAAATATCATTATAATGCTTATATTAAATAAGTAAAAGCAATAGTTTAAAGAAGAATTTATAACATACATAAATGTCAAATAATGATAGAAGTAAGGAGAAACAATTTTTTTTTTAAAAGAATAAAATTAAAGAAAAAAAGATAATTAATGGTGGATAGGACGTCCTTTTTTGTGAATTGCCATTCCTACGACAGCTTCAGCACCTTCAAGGACCATTTCAGAAATAGTTGGGTGGCTATGAATCGTCTCTCCTATATCATGAACCGTTAGACCGTGTTGCATTGCAAGAGAAACTTCAGATATCAATTCTGGCGCTTCAGCACCAATACATGATGCCCCAATTATTTTATGCGTGTTCTTATCTGCTAAAATCATGATAAAGCCTTCTTCTTCCCCCATGCATTTAGCTTTTCCAAGAGATTGGAATGGAAATTGTCCCATTATAACATCTATACCTATATCTTTTGCTGTTTTCCTTCTTAATCCAACTGAACCAATATTTGGGGAGGTAAAGATAGTTGCAGGAACAACATTGTAATCAGTACTAATTTCTTTTACTGGAAATCCTCCTATACTTGATAGAGCATTAGCCACCGCTACATCACCCATATGACTTGCAATATGGGCTAGCATTGGAGCTCCTGAAGCTGCAACATCACCTATGGCATATATACCCTTTATTGCGGTCTCACAAGTTTTAGTATCAATTTTAATAGCCCCTCGTTCTAGTTCAATTCCTAATTCTTCAAGACCTAAATTTGAAGACACTTTAGCTCGACCTATAGACACCAAACAGAGATCTGCTTCATAAATAAATTTCTCTGTTTCGGGATCATTTTGTTTATCTCTCGGAACATCTGCAGAGCAAGTAGTAGCTTTAACTCCAGATCCGGTGTTCTCAACTGATAAAACCGCTTGAGAAGTATGGATTTTAATCCCTTTTTTATCAAATTTTTTCTGAAGTTCTTTAATTATCATTGGTTCTTCAGTTGCTATAGGGGAAGGTAAAAATTCTAATAATTCGACTTTACTACCAAATGAAGCAAAAATATTCGCAAATTCACATCCTATGACACCAGCACCAACAATTAAAAGTCTTTCAGGGATTCTTTTAAAATCAGGACTTAATATATCATCACTCGTCAAAATTTTTTCATGATCAATATTAAAAGCTGGAATTAAAGCAGGAGCCGATCCAGTTGCTATAATTACCCTTTTTGCCTTTATATTATTAGTTTCGTGCCCCTCTATTGAAATTTCAAAACCATTATTGGAATTTCCTCCAATTATTTTTCCCAAACCAAAGAAGACATCATTTTTCCAACCTTTTTCTAGGCCTTCGATCCCAGATACTAATTCTGAGACAACTTTATTTTTTCTTTCAACAGCTTTGGCAAAGTTTGAAGTGAAAGAAGAAATTTCTACTCCAAATCCTTCTGCTTCTTGCACTTGCTCAATTAAATGTGCTGAAGCATATAATGCTTTTGTAGGAATGCATCCTCGATTAAGGCAGGTACCACCTAGTTTATCTTTTTCAATCAATGCAACTTTTGCACCATATTGAGCAGCACGAATGGCCGCGTGATAACCACCAGGTCCTGCGCCAATTACGGCTAAGTCATAAATATCGCTCATATGTTTTTCACTGACACTAAATTATACGTATTTTTATTTAGTAATATATTAAGTAGGTAAATAAAGTAGTAAATATTAATTTTATTTAAACAATTTTTATACTTAGAATACATCAAATCGTTCAAAAGATTCGATATTAAATATAAAATTCATTAAAATATGTAAATGAATGATCGAAATAATTCATTATATACATTAATACATGATCAATAATGGTTACTATTAAAAATCGTTCAGAACTAGAATCGAAAACGTTAGGAAAAAATCAGTTATATTTAAGAAAAGTTGGCTTAAATTGTTTGGTAAAAGCCATAGAAGCTGTAAAACCTGAGAATCTTGTAAGTAAAAGCGTGAAAATTAAAAATGATAATTTAATCATTGATCAAGACGCATATAATTTAAATAATATTAGAAGAGTGTATATTATAGGTGGTGGTAAAGCTTCAGCAAGTATGTTGGTTTCAATTGAAAATATTTTCCAAGAATATAGAAAAATTGGATATGAAGGAATAATAAATGTCCCTGAAGGATTAGAAATTGAAAATATCCCCTTGACGAATAAGGTAATGCTTAACTTTGCTACACATCCAATTCCTAATGAAAGTGGATTGGATGGCGTTAAAAAAATGATGGATATCATTAATAAAGCTTCCCAAGATGATTTGATAATATGCTTGATTTCGGGAGGCGGTTCTGCCTTATTACCATTGCCACGTGAGGGAATTTCGCTAGAAGATTTAAAAAAATTGAATTCTTTATTATTAGCATCTGGAGCATCCATACATGAAATAAATATCATAAGAAAACACATATCACGATTTAAGGGAGGTAATCTAGCTAAGGCTGTGTATAACTCATCAAAAGCTCTATTAATCTCATTAATTATTTCTGATGTAGTAGGAGATAAGCTAGAATCAATTGCTTCAGGTCCTACTGCGCCAGATATTTCCACCTTTAATGATGCGGTTAAAATCTTGAAAAAATATAATCTCTATGAAAAAATCCCAATATCAATTAAAACAACTTTAGAAAAAGGATTGATTGATAAAGATTTTGAAACTCCTAAACCTAATGATGTTTATTTTAAGTATACACATAATTATTTAGTAGGTAATGTAAACTTCGCAGTCAAAGCTGCTGAAACATTTTTAAAAGCAGAAGAATTTTATCCATTATATTTCTCAAAAAGAGTTTCTGGAGAAGCAAGAGAGTTTGGCGAAAATTTATATGAAATAATAATAAGCGAAATCGAAGAAATAACTAATGAAAAAAAAAATAATTTGAAATTAGCCTTAATTGGAAGTGGAGAATTAACTGTAACTCTTAAAGGAGATGGTATCGGAGGAAGGAATCAAGAAATGTTATTATCTTTCCTTCAATCAATAAAAAATAAAAAAATAAATTGCGATTTTATTGTCATTTCGGTAAATCTTGATGGTATTGAGGGAAATAGTAAAGCAATGGGTGCAATGGTAGATAATTACATATTAAAACAAGTTATTGAAAAAAAATACAATCCAGAGGAATATTTGTCAATGAATGATTCAAATACTTTTTTTAATTTGGTTGGAAGTGAAATAATTACTGGTCCTACTGGATGTAATGTAAATGATTTTCTTCTTATTCTTCTTACTTTCTAGATACCAATAGAATTTTAGGATCATAGTTTTAGTTTATTTCCAGATCTTAATTTATTTATAGATTAACCTTTCTCATAAACGACTCCTGTTCCCCCTGCGGGAAAATTAAAGTCTATAGCTCCTGCTTCACAAACTTGAGCACAACTCCCACATTCAATGCATCTTGATTTATAATCATCAACAATATAAATCTTACCATCTTTTTTCTTCCACAAGTTTTTAATGCAAATTGTTAGACAATTCCCACAATTATTGCACCTTTCATTATTAATCGAAATGAAATCCCCGGTATCTCCTACATGAGTAGAAATACTTTCTAAATCAATGTCTTGAATATTCATGTTTAAGATCCCCTCCTTTTCCTTTTCTTCTCAGGTAACATGTTTAAGAGTTTAGGTAATGCACTCATGAACATTTGTGGATCAAACAAATTGTCAAGTTTATCACCGAGAATTTTAGATAACAAAGGAACTACATCTTTCATTAAAACGGGCAGAGCTTGTGGTAAATAAGACTTTATATTACTAAGCATTTGACGTACCCGAAGTGTATGAGGTTCAGACCAATCAAAAATACCAGATAATCCTTCGCTAAGCATGGGTACAAACCATTCCATGTTAGTTGCACTAAATGGAAGTGCTTTCCAAATATTCCATAGTTCTTCACCATCTTCAAAATCACGTCCGACAGAAGTTTGTTGCCATTGTTCGTCATACTGGCTTAAAAATCCCTTTGAAAAATCTTCGGCAGAAATTGCTTCTGCTGCGACTTCGGCAGCGATTTTTCCCGTCACCATCGCAGGATAAATTCCTTCACCTTCTAAAGGGCAAGGGAATCCACCAGCATCACCAATCAATATAACATTATCAGTGTGCGTGGTAGTAGGATACGGCATCCATGGTAATAGGTGTGCTTGCACTTCCCGAGGCTTTGCATCCAATCTTTTAATGAGCTTTTTGAAATATGGAACATTTATAACTCTATTGAGGTAATATAAGGGATTTTTTTTCCAATAATTCATCCAATTTCCCAAACCAATGTGAAAACCATCGCCAAAAAACACTTGGTAAGCGGCTGGAAAATTAGCGCCCCACCAGACTGCTAATGCTTCATCACCCATGACTTTATCGATATTTTCTCTTGGTACGTGAAAATCATATTGAGGAACGAGTGTTACATGATCATGAAACCATCTCTCACGTAGACCTGCCGATTTTGCGACTGTAGAAACTGCTCCATCTGCTCCTATTATTATAGGTGCCTTATATTTTTCTCCCTTTTCGTCAATTACTCCAGCAAATTTGTTATTTTCTTTGAATAAACCCTTTATTAGAGTTGAAGTTTTGAGTTCTGCTCCTGCGTTAGTAGCAAATTCAGCAATCCATGGATCGAATTCACTTCGATAACAATTCATGGTTATAAAGCTTTTAGCTGGTTCGTAAGTTACAGATTCTGTTGGTTTAGAGATAATCGCAGCTGTAACAATATCATCCTTGTTTACTAAATAATTTCTTGCATACGTGCCCGCTCTCATTGATGGACACTTTTCGGGAGTTAATTCTTTCATCATTTCTGGAAAATCACGCCATATTCTTGGACCTAAACCACATCCAGATGAATTTTTCTCACCCGGTTTTCGACCGCGTTCAAAAAAAATGGTTTTTAATCCTTTCTCGGCAGCTACTTTAGCGGTCATTGAACCTCCAGGACCCCCACCAACAATTACAATATCATATTCTTTCATTATATTCTCTCTCGAACTTTTTTTTGTTGTAGTTAGATTACAATTAATATACTTTTGTGTCGGTATAATATAAAAGTTCTCTTTTTTCAAGGAGATGAGTAAAAAAGATATTTAATGATATTGTCCCCCTTTTTTCATTAATAATTTACAAAAAAAAGTATCTATATCCTGAAATTTTTGATATTTATATTATCGATTTATTATCCATAAATAAAATGTTTTATAGGAAACTTTCTTCTACAATTATTAACTCATTATTAGAGTTGGATCCAACAAAAAAAATAAGGTAACTATCTTATGGCAAGGAAACGAAAAGTTGAAGAAACTAAACCATCAAAACCATCCAAAACAATGGGATGGGATGATGAAGATAAAGATGAAGCATTAGAAGCAGAAGGACTAAAAAGTATCGATATGGATAAAGGCTACGTAGAACTTGTAGATAGAGATACATCAACACCATATATTGAAACTTATGATGAAAAAACAGGAGAAGTAGAAGGTAAAATCTTACTAAAAAATGGAAATAGACGTGGAAAATTAGCTTTAGTTAAAATAATAGAACAAGTTGATGTTAAGCAAGATCATGAGGCAAATATCGATAGTATTGGTTTTTCAGGTAAATTGAATGTGGAAAATCCTAGCACTGTTGATAGAATTTGGGATATTGACATCACTCTCAAAAATACTAGTGAAACAAATCTTAAATCAGATCAGATTAAGATAAGGGAATTAGGTACAGATAAGGATAATAATGTTGATTCGAGGGAATTTAAAATTACTGGAGAAGCTAAGAACCTTCTCTTAGTAAAGGAATATATTAATACCTTATCTAATGCTGAAGATGTATTAAATATTCATGATATTGAAAGAGATCTACTTAAATTACAGGATCATACAGCAAGCACTACGACAATCGAAGAAGAAGAGGAAGAAGAAGAGGAGGATGAGGACGAAGAATATGAAGGTGGTGCTGAAGCTTTGGAGTCATATGGTATTTCCATTGATAAAGAGAATACAGTTACCTTTGCAATTGCAACAAGAAGTTTATTTGAGAAACCCATTGCAAATGTAAAAGTAATTAAGACCATACCTAGCGAATTTTCAAATGTATCCATTAAAGACACTACAGTTGGAAGAGCTGAACGTTCTGGTGATGAAGTCATATGGACGATTGATAGAATGGACCCAAATAATACTGAATTATTGACTTTCACGGCAACAATTTTAGTGAGCTCTATAGAATCAGTAAAAACGGGAACAATCGAAGTCATGTATGAGGCCTCTTCTTCATTTTCGGGTGGTTTAGATATAGATAAATTTGATGCATATACTCGAAATAAATTTTACGTAGATATCATTGAACGAGATGAAGAACCTGAAGTATGGGATTGCAAGTTGGTATTTGAAAATAGTTCAGAATTCATCATAGAGCTTTTCAATGCTGATGTATATTCTCCAGACGATAAATCAACAAAACTCGTCGATATCGATCCGAAAGATGTTCCTCGTTTACCCGCAGGAGCTCAATTTCATTCTAATCCATGGATGGTTGAGTCTGAAGATTATCCTAGTTTTATGAAGAAATTAGAATTTCGAGTAATGCCAAACTTCATGACAATTGTAAATGGTAGCATCGCTATTACTGATGTAGAATTATCAATTGCAAGCATAACTAGCGATGCTATATTTAGTCTTTCAGAATTAGAACCGGGAGCAGCAAGAGCAGGATTAGAAGATCTTCTTCAAGTTCCAACCTTCAAAAAGACCGATGTGTATGCTTCAGTTAAGATTGAAAATAATGGTTCAGCACCATTGAATGAAGTATCAATTAAACATCAATACTATTCTGATGAGTATAAACCTCCATCATTAAATGAAATTAAACTCTTTTTGGACGACAATGAAGTAGATTTAGAAGGGGGCGCTGTAGATGTTGAAAATGACATCCTTACTATTTCTCTTAAAGATCTAAAAGACAGTAGTACAGGAATGTTTAAGCCCAAATCTACATTAGAGGTAATATATCCAATTCATTGCGTAAAACCAAGTAAAGATGCAAGGTTTGAATCTGAAGTCATATGTTTAGCTAATACTTATCCTTTAAGTAATGAATTAGAATCCAGACCAGAAGTTCCAATTATCGAAGCAGTCCATCTACGTCGTAAATTCCGCGTTGGTAAAGAGGTCATTGCTATTGGCTCTTTAGGTGAGTATGAGATAATATTATCCATTGAAAATATTGGTGACATGACACTACAGAATCTTGTCTTGCTTGATAAGGTTCCAGATAGTTTTGAATACGGAGATTATAGCACTGAACCTGAAATAACTGATGAAGTGGGTGAGGATACTCTTAAATGGTCTATTGATGAGCTTGCTGAAGGTGAGAAATTAGAAATAACTTACAAAATCACAGGTTCTGGTGAATATAGTCCTAGTGACGCGCAATTGTCTTATTAATCTTAATTAAATTTTTCATTTTTTTTTATTATTTATTTTTATTGTTAAAATGATTGATTTAAATAAGCGAAAATCTTTGATTTATATAATGATTAAAAAAAATCATTCAATTTTCTTATAATAATATCATTGAGATGACAATTAGAAAAAGATTTCATCAAGATTGGATATTTAAATGCCCCGATGCGGTCTTGACATGTTCTATATTAAAATGTAAAGATGAATCTTTCATAGTATTTGGTGGACATGATAAAAAACTATACCTAATGGATAAAGATAGAAATATTATAGATCAAGTCGTTTTTGATGGTTGGTGCAGGTGCACTTATTGCAAAGATATAACTGGTGATGGATGTGATGAAATATTAGTTGGATCTGGAGATGGAAGTTGTTTGGTATTAAAATTTGATCAAATAACTAAAAAATTAATTAACCTAAAGCATTATAAAGGGGAAGAAAAGGTTAATTGTTGTATTGCAGGAGATTTGTATAGAAAAGGGGTCATTAATTTAATATATGGGGGTGAGGATGACACTCTTAAAATCTTCAATACCTTAGCATCAACTAAACCCGATTCTATTTTTTATTTTGATTCTTGGGTAATGAGTGTTGATTTTGGCTTCTTTAAATTACCTGAATTTTCGGAACAAATACTTGGATTAATAACTGGAACAAAGAATGGTCATGTATATTTTATAGCATTTAATGAGGATAAACCAGGAATCTTATGGCAAAAAAACCTATATTCTCAAATTAATGACATTAAAATTGGAGATGTCTCAAATGATGGTTATAATGAAATTATTGCATGTACAAATGATTCCTATGTTAAAATCATGAATAGTGTTGGTAAAAAATTACATTTTATATACATAGAAGAAAGTCGTCCAGTTTCACTTTTAATTGATGATATTGATGGAAATAATGCAAATGAGATAATTGTTGGATGTGCAGATGGTTCTTTGAGAGTTTATGAAAATATTAATTTAAATTCACTTGATTTTCAGCTTAAATGGAAGTCTAAAATTCGTACTTCTATAAAAAATATTTGCTCTTATAAGATAAAAGGAGAAGAGGTTAAATCTGTCCTTTTTGGAGGTTATGATAGAACAATTAGAAAAATTAATGATTTTGAATGGGGTCAAAAACAAAAAATAAACATACCTAAAAGAAAAGTTCCCGATAAAATAAAAATTAAAGTAGAAAAGGCTGAAAATGAAGAATTATCTGAAGTACCTATGAATCTAAGAGAATATATCTTTAAGATTATAAAATATCAAAAAATTTTAGGTTCTTTAGAAATTTTAAAAGAAGAATTACTCAAAATTGGATATTCTAAAATAGAAATTGAAGAAGAATTAGAATATTTGAAAAGTAGTGGATTGATTGTTTATGAAAAATATAATAATCCTGTATATTTTTTAAATGAAAAAAAACTTATCTCCCAAGAATATCACACTGAATCTAATGAAGAAATGGAAGAATATATCAATGAAAGAGTCTCTGAACTTGAGACAGGAGAAATTCCTGAAAAATCAACCATTATCGAAAAAAAAAATGATAAAAATGATTATGCTGAATTAAATTCAATATTAAAAAATATTATAATTGAATACCTGAAAGAGAAAAAGATAATTAATTCAAAGTCGGATTTTATCAAGGATATATCAAAAATGGGATTTTCAGAGGAAAAAATAGAACAAAAAATAAATTCAATGAAAGAAAATGGAATAATTAAATATTCACGTTCTGTTCCTCGAGGATGGAGCTTAGTTTCCTAATTTGCTGCTTCTACTTTTTCAATATCAAAATATTTGATTATATCTACTTGAAATTCTTGAAATTGATTTACTTCACAGAAATCTCTACCATTATATCTTTGAATAAAAAGTTGTAGAAGGGGTTCAATTTTTTCTAAAAATTTTTTAACCGTTTTATCTACTTTTTTTTGTTTTGATTTAGATACTAACCCATATAAAATAATGGGTTCTATGTTAATACTGTCCATACTTTTAACACTCGCCATTTTAAATATGAAAAGAGTAGTGCCTGATTCTAAATATTCTAATGAAGTGTTCGTAAAAGCAGATTCAGCAAAAGAACTAATCGCTGATACGAAAGCTCCTCTAAGATCCTTATGTTTTCCAGCAATCGTAACCGCAGAGTCTTTGGGCAATTTCTTAAAAATGTAGTTGATGATTACAAATCCTCTAAACACTATTCCAATTTCATAGAGTTGTTTCATCAAGATACAATCCTCACTTTACATAACTATAGGTAAGGTACTATTCCTTTAGTGAAATTTTGACCCTTATCAATTCTTAATTTTACT
>JBHLME010000109.1:0-15547 GCA_048938445.1 Promethearchaeota archaeon
CCCCTCCTCAATTTTTAACACCCCCCCCTCCTGCATATAGTTCCAGAAAAGATCCCATAGCAAACAGTCCTAGCGCAAGAGCCGCAGTATTACAAGAATTACAAAGTTTATTTGAAAAAAGAAAGAAGCTAAAGTAAATAAAAAATTTCGTTTATTTAAGGAAATTCAAGATAATATTGTCTAAATCAAGTCATTTTAAAGAAAAAAAATATAATGTTGTATGATTTAACTCACTAAATCGGGATCATATTTCCACAAGTCATTTAAATACCCCATTCTTAACAATCCTTCTGCTGGAAAACCTTCACCACCAAAGAGCCAAAGTTTATTTTTAGAATCCGCCCAAGAAATGGCGCCCACTCGGGCTCCAGGTCGGCATCCTGGACTATAGACGCCCTTGGTGCCATATATACCATAACTACGATATCCGGTTATTTCACTACCTCCTGATAACCATGTCCAATTTTCACCATCAAATTTCCATAGATCATAGTTCCAACTCGCTGAATTTAGTGTAAGTGATCCAAAACCACCAAATAAGTAGAAATTATCATCAGAATCCGTCCAAGAGACAGCTCCATATTTACTCCCGGGATAATTTCGTGAATCAGGAATAAATTTCGTTCCAAATACTCCAGGTTGGTTGAGTGTATCATTTCCCGAGATCCAAGTCCAGTTTCCACCGTCAAATTTCCATAGATCGTTTAATTTGTAAGGATAATCTCGTATTGAATATTTGTCTACCCCACCTCCAAAGAGCCAGAGATTATCATCACTGTCAATCCAAGAAACGGCATCTGTCCTACTTCCGGGATTATTTGAGGGATCTGGAATACCCTTGGTGCCATATACCCCATAATCCGTTCCTACAGCATATCCCGACACCCATGTCCAATTTTCACCGTCAAATTTCCAAAGATCCCTTAAATATCCCGCCTCTCCTGATTCAGAATATCCCTCTCCCCCATAGAGCCAGAGATTACTATCAGAATCGATCCATGAGACGGCATCAGTTCTACTCCCGGGATAATTTAGAGGATCTGGAACACCTTTCATTCCATATACTCCATGTGCATCATGTGTATTATTTCCTGAGATCCACGTCCAATTCATTCCGTCAAATTTCCACAAGTCATTTAAATATGCCAATTCTCCCGATTCGTTCAGTCCTTCACCGCCGAAAAGCCAAAGATTATCATCAGAATCGATCCAAGAAATAGAACCCCTTCTCCCTCCGGGTTTATTAGATGCATCAGGGATACCTTTTTCACCATACACGCTACTGACATTTGCAGTATTATCTCCTGACATCCATGTCCAATAAAAACCATCAAATTTCCAGAGGTCATTCAAATATCCACACCTTCGATATACATATTCTTGATTTTCTGCACCGCCAAAAAGCCAGAGATTATCATTTGAATCAGTCCAAGAGACGGCACCTTCTCTACTCCCAGGACATGTTATTAGACTTGGCACACCTTTCGTCCCATATATACCGTAAGCACCTGGAAAGTGATTTCCCGAAATCCAAGTCCATCCAAATTCATTATATGGGTTGCTGGATGTGTTAATCAAAAAATAGAACACACTTATAACACCAAGAGAAGATCCTACCATGATAATAACTAAAATGATAGCTTTACGTTTCTTTTCCATTTTTTTCACCATTTTTGATTTTCTGTTTATTCTCAAAAGAATGTCTTGTCTTTTTTTAATAAGACTTGAATTATAACATTAGCCTGTTTTATATCTTATTTAGTTTTAATTAGATCATGATGATATATAAAGCTTAAAAATTTTGTAATATTTTCAAAATTTCTAATATTGTTATAAAAAAATCCTTAATTTATTTGAAAAAAGAAAGAAATTTAAATAAAAATTGAAAATAAATATATGTTTTATTTTTATTTCTTTATTCCATTAATATTAATGAATTTGACTCCATTATCAACCATATCTCTCAAGGAATTAGAGATATTTCCTTCAGGTGCATCAATACCTTTAGCCAAATCAATAAAAAAATGTACTTCAAAACCTAATTTAAGACCATCAATGGCAGTATAATAACAACAATAATCTAAAGCTAAACCTGCTATAAAAATTCTTTTTATATTCAAGGATTTTAAATAACCTGCTAATCCCGTTTCTGTTTTTTGATCATTTTCAAGAAAAGCTGAATAACTATCAATGTTAGGATTAGTTCCCTTTCTAATTATCAGGGCGCCCCACACAGTTTCTAAATTATCATGAAATCGTGCACCTTCAGTTCCTTGAACACAATGATCTGGCCATAAAATGGGGCCAATTGAACCATCATCTGATTGAAATTCATCTCCGGGTTCCTTTCCAGGATGCATGCTAGCAAATGAAAGGTGATTTCTTGGATGCCAATCTTGAGTAAAAACTATTTTGGCATTTTTTTCATAGAAAATTGTGGCTATGTGATTAATATTTTCTATAATTGTATCTCCTTCTTCTACAGGCAGCGCTCCACCCGGTATAAAATCATTTTGTATGTCTACGACAATGAAGGCATCATTTTCATTAACACTTATGTTTTTTTCAAGACTTAAATCATCTAAATCCATAACAAAATCCTAGATTTCTTTTATTAATAAATATATAAGAAACTATTATGAATGCAATTCTTATTAAATTTTTATATTTTTTTATAAAGAGTATATGATGATATGACAAGAATCCATAACATGATAGAAAAAACCATCATCCATTCTGTAATAGGGACTAGATATTGTGTAAAAGGATATATAATTGATATTAAAATAAGTATTAATAAAAATGCCATCATAAAAGCAGGTATAAAAGCAAATAATGCGATAAAATTTGAATATTTCGAACATTTTATGATTAAATATCCAAATATCGTACAATATATTACACCAGTAACCCATGTCAATAAGGCGGTTATGTAATGTAAAATACCTATATAAAGATTGTTTTGATCCGCGGGGAGAACTCCAATCAGAGCCATTAGAATACTTGAGATAATAGAGAAAATTATTGCTCCTTTAATAATTCGTTTATCTAAATCTTCTTCATAAAATGAAATTCCAACATACAGGTATAAAATCACTCCAAAAATACCCGAAAAAATTAATCCAAAATTAAAAATAAGGGCTCCAGGCCCCACTCCTAAAGTACTAACCATATCATGTAAAATACTATATCCTGGGTATAAATAAATGGCAATAAAATCACAGATTAAGAAAACTACAGTTGAAACTAAACCAAAAATACCTCCTGGAATAATCTTAAAAAATTTGCTTAATATATCAATATAGTTTCCCATGAATATTCAAATATATTAAACTTTAAATTATTTTACGCTTAAAAACCTTTAAATTTTGGGTTATTAAAGGCTATTAATTAGACTTCTTTTAAAATTAGTTTAGATAAGTGAATAATAAGTTCCTTAATTCCTTGTTTGGTTTTTCCAGATCCTTCAAATACTTTTTCGTCAATTAATTCTGAGATTTTTTCGCATCCTTGAAAGTCATCTTTATCTGATTTATTTGCAATGATAATTATTGGGATTTTTTTTTCTATAAATGCTTTAGTTTCATCCAAAGCTTCTTTAGCACCAGATAAACTCTCCAAGTCACAACCATCTATTAAAAAAATCACACCATCACATCCTTTTGATAAAATTTCCCGAATAACAGAAAATTGAGTCTTTCCGGGAACTCCTTTTAACTCGATATCTTTTTTAAACCATCCGATATAATCCTCTTTTTTCGATTCATATTCGGATTCATTAAATATTTCTCCAATAGTCTCTTTTTCTAAATCTCGGCGTATCCAAATCAACCTTCCTAAATCAAATCCTGTAGTTGTTTCAGTTTTTTCTTCTGAAACGGCATGAATTAATTTTTTTTCTATGATAATCGCATCATTATCAAGAGATTGAATTAGTGTAGTTTTTCCCGAATTAAAATATCCAGTTATTAAAATTTTAATTGGTTTAATCAATATGAAGAACTCGATTAAGTTATTAATTATAAGTTTCTAAATAATATAAAGTAACAATTTTTACTATTTAAATGTTTATCAGATAATTCAGAATCGCTTAGAGGAACCTTAAGATTTCAAATTTGAAGTAATTTTTTTTCTCAATAAGATTTTATTTACATACTAGTTTTATATATGTTACCTAATATGATTTATATTGATAATAATGAATTTAAGAAATCAACGACTCTTGTTAATCCTGAGTGCTATTATAATAACTGTAATAGTTATAATTATTGTAATAAATATCCCAAACATCATTATATTAATAGAACAGGCAATAGAACAGAATACTCCATGTCCATGATCTTAAAGAAATAATTGATATTTTAATAAACAAAAAACCGATAAGAATGATTTTCATGAGAAAAATTATAGTCATGAAAGAACTACCCTCGCAAGGGTTTCGGAAAACATTAATAATTCAAATAATTTATAAAAAATTAATGCTTTAATAAAGTAAGCGCTCGTAGTATAGTGGTAGAATCTCTGGTTCCCAACCAGAGGGCGCGGGTTCAATTCCCGCCGGGCGCATGTTATTTCTATATACATTATATATGCTTTTTAACTAATTTGATATTAGTATGTATAATTTTCCTTTTATGTCGGATGAACTCTCAATAGAAAATTTTTTTTTAGAAAAAAAAAGAGAGAGATATACATCGTATATTTTTGTCGGGGGAATCCTGCTAAGCCCTTTATCTAATGATTTCAACATAATTTCATTACTTTTTCTCATTTTGGAGAAATTCTTAAAATAATGAAGTTCTATCTTCTCATATTTTTTATTTAATGACTTAATGCTTACTTCTTCGACTTTAACATAAAATAAAAAAAAAATTATGGACTTATAGTAAAAAGAATTTGATTATCTATAAGTTTAGCCATCAGAAGGTTTACAATTTCATCACTATTATCAATATTACTCTTGACGAGTCTTGATTTTAAATATTTTGTAAATACTTCTTTATATTCTTTAAAATTAGAAGTAGAAGGATCTAAACTGGCATCTCTAAATGCTAGCCTAATCATACCATTACAAGCCAAATGCTTTACTCCTGTCTTTTCAGATAAAATTTGTCCGTAAACACTAATGAAATCCATGATTCATCCCTCCATGAAGCTTTTCATTATTTCATCTTCCGAGAGCTCATCCTTTTCTACTTCGGGATTATAATTACGATTCAACCACTTTTTCAAGCCCTTTGGTTGGATCCATGCTAAAGATTGAGAAATTATATTCAAGAATATAAATATTGACAGTATTATTTGAGCCACCATCGCACTTCGGTCAACTGCATAGAAAGGATATATTACTCCCATAAACCCATAAGAAATTTCAGATAAAATGATTAATAAATATCTCGTTTTTATCCTTGGTTCAACAAATTGATTGTGTCTAATTTTTCTGTAAGGTCCGATAAGAGCATACGAAATCGATCCATGAACGATGATAAGATTTATACCGTTAAATATTTCTGTTCCATATAACACCAGGATATGAGAATTAATTCCTAAATAATATAGTCCTCCAAGAGTCAGTTGTATTATTGAAGTAGGAATCAGTATTATTAGCAATATCCAAAGAGGATTTTTTTTATCTTTAAAGAGAGCAGTTGATATGAAAAGCACTAATATCACATGATTAAATGGTGTCATGACTATGGATAGATAGGTAGACACTGTAAAAATAATATAATTGAAAGCTTCTCCATAAAAGTAAATAGATAGAAGATATAAATTTTTTATTCTATTTTTTTTAGCATGGAACAGAATAGCTGTTCCTATCAGAGCCCTAATTATTACTAAAAGAATTTGTACACTAAGAAATATAATTTCCATTGTATATCATTTAAAATTTTTTTTTTTTAACTAGTACTGCTTTTTATTAATAAATATTTGTGTAAACTAATATGAAGCTAGTTTCTAGGGAGTCTGTCTTAGGTAAATTAGTAATCCATACTAACTTCAATGAGATTAATTCTAAATTTTGAATCATATTTAATTCTTGTCTCGAACCATTTCCTACATTGGAAGATTCAGGAATTTTAATTTGATTAATTTCTTTAACCAGAAAGGTTTACTAGTAGGGATGAGTAGAATTTCCTTTTTTGTCAACTAAGTATATAATAGAAAGTATTTTTTTTACCATAGGGTAAAAAAAATTAGTATCCATATATCCACGGTATATATTTATCGGCTTTATCTCACCAGGTGTATAAATCTAAATACTTTAATAAACAATTATAAATCTTTTTAAAAAAAAATTAAAATATATTCATAGTCTATAATATTATGATTTCTTAAAAAAATTTCGAATAATAATTAACTTTTTGTGATGAATATTTCAAAAGAAGAAAAAAAAATTGATGATACAAAAAAATATATTGGATTTAATGTTTCTGAAGAAACTAAAGATTTTTGGCAAAATTTTGCAAATGAAAATAAAATATCCACAATTTCAAAATTAATCCGCCAAAGTGTAGATTTTTACATAAAAATGAAGCCTAAAATGGATTTTTTGGAGAATATCGACAAAATTACTCATGGATTTAAGGAACCTTTAACTGCGATTAAGGGGTACTCTCAACTATTAATAGAAGATTATAAAGACGAGTTAGATTGGGACATTTTACTCAAAATTAAAAATATCTTTGATGAGAGTTTAAAGCTTGAAAAAAAGATTAGTGATGCTATCGAACAGATTTCAACTGAAGATATTATTTTTGATGTTCTAATAATTGATGATGATGATTCAACCATTAATTTATTAAAAGATTATTTTGATACTAAGGGGTATTCAACCAAGGAAGTGGCAAAGGGAAAAGAAGCACTCATATTATTGAAGAAAAATGTACCTAAACTAATAATGCTAGACGTTTTATTACCAGATATCAATGGTTATGAGGTATGTAATAAAATACGTTCTGAACTAAATTTAAAGGATATTCCTATATTTTACATTACCGCTGTTCCGGAAGGGGAAGTGCGTGAAAAGATAAAAGAAACAGGTGCAAATGGTTATTTTATCAAACCATTTGATTTAAAAAATTTTACTAAATTAAAGTCTTATTTATAAATTACTTTAGAGTTTAAAAAGTAAGAAGTCATCCATATTTTTTATTTTTAAACAAGCGTATAGTAAAAATACTTCCTTTATGTCTTCCCTTTGATTCAACTAGTATATCACCATTATGTAGTTGAACGATTTCTCTTGAAATATATAATCCCAGACCACTACCCTCGGTTATAATGTCTAAATCCTCATCAAACCGTTCAATTTTTCCAAATCTTGTAAATAGTTTTTCTCTTTCCTTTTTTGTTATTCCTACACCCGTATCACTCACAATAATATCGATATAGTCGTCATCTTCTTTCAGCTTTATAAAAATAGCACCCATTTTAGGCGTATTTTTAATGGCATTTGATAGTAAATTTGAAATTGCTTGACTAATCCAAATTTCATCTATTTTTATATGTAATTCTTCGGGAATCTCTTTTTTTAAAAGAATTCCTCTCTCTTTCATGAAAATTTGAAAACTATCAATTGAATCATTAATTACTTTTACTAAATCTTGATTTCGAAAATTTAATTTTAAACCACTGGATTCTAACCTCAAGCTATTAATCAGATTATCACTCAATAGTTTTAATCTTTTACCCCCTTTGTGAATAGTGGAGATCAAATTAAAAATTTTTGGGCTTAAATCTTCTCTATAATTCTCTATTAAGTGTTGGGATGTGCTAAAAATTGATATTAAAGGTGTTTTCAATTCATGTGAAATTCTTCTAACGAGATCGTTTCTGATTTGGTCAATTTCTCTAAGTCGTTCTATCTCTTGTTTAATTAGTTTTTCAGCTCGTTTATTTTCAGTTATATCAAAAATAATTACTTGTACTAAGAATTCTGAACCTAATTTTACCAAATTGAGTTGAGAAAGTATCCAAGCTGAAGTACCATCTTTTTTATATATTTGAAATTCATCAGGCTCAACATTTTCCCCCTTGGCTACTCTCTTGAACCGATTTGAAACTTTAGGTAAAATCTCTTTAGGATAGTGTGCTAAATCCTTAAAATTCTTATTTAGTAGATCTTGCTTTGTATAACCAAATATTTTTTCTGTAGCTGGATTACAATCATTTATATTTCCATTTAATGATATTAGAGCAATAGCATATGGAGCAGTTTCAAATAATTGCTTGTATTTTTGTTCAGATTGCTTCAATTTAGTGTCAGCTAACTTTTGTTTGGTCGTATCGGAAACAATCATGCCTAATCCCTCACCGACCTTAAATGTTTTAACTGATAAATAACGTCTTCCTACTTTTGGATCTTTATAATTATGCTCTAAGATTATAGGTTCTCCAGAATTTAATGTGTTAAGAAAATCTTTTAATATATCTGAACCTTTTAAATTTGGAACGATATCTATAATATTATGCCCGATTATAGATTCTTTAATCGTACCATTAGGAAAATAATCTTTGATACCAATATCTGATACATCAACGAGATTAAGATTAGAATCCCATATGAAAAAAGCATCTGTTGCAGAATTCATGAAAGATCTTAATTTTTCTTCAGATTCCTTTAAGATTACCTCGGCTTTCTTTCGAAATGATACATCTCTCGCTATTAATATTATTTTTAATTCATCCTTGTCATTGTAGAAGACATTACCTTTTATGTCTAACCATATATAATGACCATTTTTATGTTTAATTCGTGCTTCAATAGCGCCTTCACCACTTATTATCCCACGATTTAATACTTTCATTGTCTTGTCTGCATCTTCTGGATGTAATATCTCAAGTGTTGATTTTCCCATTACTTCATCAATCTTATAACCCATGATACGATAACATGGTTCTTCATTAACATATTCTAATCTAAACTTATCGTCGAGGATTCCAATAATATCATTTGCATTTTCTGTAATTAGTCGATATTTCTTTTCAGATTCTTTTAATTTTTTTGTTGCTTCTTTCTGCATGGTAATATCTCTTGCATAGATGAGAATTTTTTTTTTATTATCCACATCAATAAATGTATTTCCTTTGAGATGGAACCATATAGGTGTTCCATTACTATGTATTAGTTTAGTTTCCAAAGAACCCTCACCTTCTTCAAAGATTTTTAAAAAAGCATTCTGAGTTTTTTCACGACTATGAGGATGAATGAAATCTATTGGAGCAAGGTTTTTAATATCTTCTCGTGAATACCCCAATACCTTCTCATGAACAGTTTCATTAATGTATTCAATCTCATAATCTTGATTAAAAACAACAATTAAGTCATTTGCATTTTCCGTCATGCGCCTATATTTTTCTTCTGAAATTTTTAATTTTTCATCAGCTTTTACTTGCTCTGTTATATCATAAATTATACCTTGAATGACCTGTTTTTTTTCTATTCCACTACTAACAGACCTTACAAGATCTCTAATCCATTTTATTTCTCCATCCTTTTTACGAATGCGATATTTTATATCAGTTATATATCCATCGATTTCATTTAATTTTCTTCCTTCTTCCTTTTTAATTGCTGAATCTTCGGGAATAATGAGATCTTCCCAAGTAATATTACCTTGATAAAAATCCTCTTCTAAATATCCAGTGATTTCTTGAACATTACCACGGAAAAAAAACGGATTTGATGATATACTTTCTGCTTGATACGCAATTCCTTGAAAATCATTTATAAATGAATGATATTTTTCTTCGGTTTCCTTAAATTTAAGTTCAACTTCTTTTTTTTCAGAGATATCTCTCAAGGTTGATATAAAACCGATTATATTTCCATGTTCATCGTAATAATTCTTCGAGATACTTGAAACCCAGACATAATGTCCTTCTTTATGCAGAATTCTATATTCTATTGGATTACTGGTTAGAGTTTCTTTTTTTATAACAGCTTCGGAAAAGAGCTTCAATAATTTTTCGCGCTCCTCTGGATGGAGTCTACTAAACTTTAATCGTTTTTCACTACCTTCCTTTTCTCCAATAATATCATAATATTGAGGTGATGCATAAATAAAATCACCATCAAAAGCGGTTATAATTATAGCATCTTTCATATTTTCAATGATATTTCGATATTTCTTTTCCGATATTTTTAATTTCTCTAAAACATGATGTTTTTCAAGAACATTACTGATAATATCAGAAGAAATTTGAAGAATAAGCAAGTCTTCTTTACTCCACTCATGATTTTCCTCTTTACTACAAAGTAATAATGACCCTGCTATTTTTTCTTCAATTTTTAACCTAAAAGCAACTATGGATTGAATCTGAATGTTTATAAAGAACTTCTTGGTATTTTCACCCTGTAGTATACTTTTAATATCACTCATTTGAACTGGTTTGTCCTTTCTAAGTTCTTGACAGAACCAAGAGATTTCTTTTGGTGTAATGAGTATTTTCTTATTTGAGGAATGACTTGTTTTTGACCACTCATTTATTAAAGTAAGAATTCCATTATCTTCATCAAAAAGAAATACACAAACATTATCTATTTTACATAAATTACCTACTTCCATGATTGCTAAATTAATAGCATTTTCAATACTTATTGCTTCAATAAAATGACCTGAAATTTTTAAAACAGTATCTTCAATATTAAATCTACTATTTAGCTTATCTAAGTTTTTACTTACCTTCATATAATCTTCATTTTACGAAAAGCAAATTCTTGTATCAATTTCTCTAAACAGATATGAAATTAGTCTTTTATATTTTTTTGTTTTTCATTACCAAGAAAGTCCTTTAAGAAAGCGTAAATTGTTTATAATTTCCTCCGATTCGTGAGCTGGAACTTCCATATAGGCATGAAACTCATTTTGCCAGAAAGCTTTCCCTGATGTCATTGAACGGATATCCTCTGCAAATTTAATTGAATTTCTGACAGGTAGGAGAATCTCTATTACTGCTTGATATTCATCTTCATGATCTATCTTTATAATCTTTGCCGAATTTTTTGATAGTAAGGAACGAGTAGTTTTAATATAATTGGGAGGTAATTGAATGAATGTTTTATATAATGGTTCTAACAAAATTAGCTCACCTTCCATCAATCCTTCTTTAATTGCTCTATAAAACATCGTTGAAAGCTCTGTAAAGGCATTTTCTTCATTGAGGTTATCAATATTTAAATCTTTTATTATAATTTTTACTTCAGTTAAGGATTCACCGCATAAAGGCCCATTTAAGTGGATTTTATCAATTATTTCAAGAATCAGATTTTTATAAAATTCATTTAATTCATTTTTTCCTTGATATATAACAATATTTAAATCATCATCACATTTCCATAAATTTTCAATATTTTCAGCAGATAAACCTGTATTATCCTTTAAAATACTCTTTATATCTTCGAATTCTTTTATAGATTCATAATCATGATACTGGAAATAGTTAATTGTCTTACGATCTAAATGTTCAACTTGAAGTTCTATGAAATTTTGTTTTTCCTCACTTTTGACAGAAATAATTGAAGATGATTGCCTTAAAGATTCTTTGAAGACAGCTCTGGGTTCAGAAATCGAAACATTGATGCCTCTTTTTTCTATATCATTAGCTGTAACTTCAAGATGTAGGGGGCCTGTTCCAGATAGTAAATATTCACCATTTTCTTCTTTGATTTCGAATTTTATATTTGGGTCTTCAATCAGAATATTTTCAATCAATTGTTTCATTCTTTCTAAGTCTCTTAAATATTCTGGTTCAATTGAAACTGTAACTACTGGAGTAGAAACATATTTTACACTTTCAAAGGGAATCATTTTATCTCTATATTCTTGTTCTATTATTGTATCTCCACTTTTTACTCCTTTTAAACCTTCAATTGCTACTATATTCCCAACTGGAAGAGAATCAACTTGTTCTCTCCTCTGTCCCATGAAAAGGGCTATTTTTTGAATAGTATCATTTTTTTTTTCATTTAAAAGGTATACTCCTCGTTTTTTGGAACAACACCCTGAAAAAATTCTTCCCGTTGCTATAAGACGCTGTTTTTCTACTTGAACTTTACTTAAACAAACAATTAGTGGTCCATTTGGAGAACATTCTAACATTGCATTTCCAACATCAGAAGTAATATTACCTGCCCAGATCTTCTTAATTCTATATTTTTGAGCCATTACTGGATCGGGTAGATGATCAACAACCATTTCTAATATTGCTTCATGAATTGGAAAATATACTGCTAAATCTGAATATGATTCCTTCGTGTATGTCTCCTTTTTATATCTTGATCGAATATCTTTAAATTTTAACGTATTTTTTTCTAAAATACTTAATGTAAATCCCCATTTATGAAGAGCACTTCCAAAAGCAACATTTCCATCTGCTGGTGAGACTTTCCATTTGTTATCAAAAGGTGGATCCGCATGTCTTTCTATTAATTTATTAAAATCATTTATTATTCTCGAATATTTTTTTCTAATCTGTTCATCAGTTAATTTTAATTCTCTAATAAGGCGATCAACTTTATTAATAAAAAGAATTGGACGCACTCCTTCTTGTAATGCTTGTTTTATGACAGTTTCAGATTGTGCGATGATTTCTTCTACAGCATCTACAACAACAATAACACCATCAATTAATCTAAGCGCTCGAGTTACTTTTCCCGAAAAATCTAAATGTCCCGGTGTATCAACTAAATTAATTAAAAATGATTCATTTTCTTTTGAAGATTTTTCATAATAAAGGGAAATATTTGTAGACTTCATGGTAATTCCTCTCTTCTGCTCCTCTTCTAAATAATCTAATGCTCGAGCTTCTCCTGCTAATTCAGGTGATAAAAGTCCTGCTTGACTTAGTAGTGAATCACTTAGCGTAGTTTTCCCATGATCTATATGACCAACAAGACCAATATTCCTAATTTTCCGAGTATTTTTCATTAGGTCTAAAATTTCGGATATATCTTTTCGACGGGGCATTTTTATTTTTTTTGGAAGAATATCTTCATCTTATTTATGTATTTACAATTCTTTTTCTGATTAAAATTTTTATAAAAATAGGGGGAACATTTGTTCTTACAGAAATTTAACTCTAATATAAAATTCATATTAATATACTATTTTAATAATTCATTCTTAGCATTTTTTAAATAAAGGGATTTTAACAAATAGTTAAAGCTAACTCCTTAAAACTATAAATTCTAAATTTTATCAATATACTTAAATTTGTATATCTCTTATTTAATTTGAGGATTCTCTCAAGGATTTATCTGACCCATCTGATGTATTAAATAACAAATGATGAAGATCTTGAGTTAATAGAGGCAATCCTCACCCTACTTTACTTTTTCTCCCTATTTTTTAGAGATTAATCTTTAAATTGGTATTAATGAAAAGATTAGGAGAAAAATATGAAAAAGATAGATTAAGATTAACTTTAAAGGAGAATTATTTAATTGAATCTCATAATAACGACTATTTTTCTCCTATTAAATTTAAATTTTTATTGGAATTTCTTATTTCAAATAAAATATACAAAATAAAAAAAAAAGAAATTTATTAAAGATATTTTTCGTTCTTGTTATTTTCTTCATCCATGTTATCCGAAGGTTCAGGTGAATCGCTTTTACTATCAATTACAGCATCACTTGATGAATCTTTTCTATAAATTGCATCTGTGAGTTTATTAACACTTTTAGAACTACTTTTGGTTACTTTTCTTCTCTTAGAAACTACGCTACCTGTTATACTAACTGCTCCAATTCCAACTAAAAGACCTCCTATTCCAATACCCCCGATTTGAATAATGTTTCCTAAGGTTATTGAATCTGTTGGTAGGCCATATTGATGCTGGGCAAGATATGGCATTACATTTTGTTGAAAGTTCGGTATCCAATTAATAATGCATTGCATCGCGTGATCATCCAAGCCATTCGCAGATATGAGCTCAGCATAGGCATCGGTATCTTGGGCAACTGCAGCGAACCATTTAGCAAGCCCATTTGGATTAACCAAGGAATAATCACTCTCTGGATCCCATAATGCCAAGGCAGATTCCAAGGACATGCCCGTTGCTTCGGGAATGCCCACTTCAAATCCGACTCTCTCACCACCAACCAAGGGAAGCGGAAAGCCCTCTTCATACATGGCATTTCCCATGACAGTACCATTTGCCCATTGTTCTAAGAGTAAATGGAAACAGAAATCTGCCATTGGTATTCCATATCCTAATTCGCTTTCGATGAGAATTGGAACTAAATAATCACTAAAACCTCCCGGAGCCCATAACCAATTGAGGATCTTGTCTATTTGTTGAAGAGTAATCCCAAAATAGTCCATTAGATCTTGTTTGACAGAAGTATCATCTTTTGCTTTAACCCATGCAGGTATGCCAGTCATCATGTCAAGGAGAGACAATGGAATGCTTATATTCCATAAATCTTCACATTGATCTAAGGTTAAACCCGATGGTTCTGGAATTCCAACTTCAAGTCCAACCACGGGTCCACCAAATCCACCGATAAGTTCATTGAAATCGATTCCCTCATCATATAATTCCATTCCCATTACAGTACCATTCGCCCATTGTTCAAATAATATGATTCTCGCGAGTTTTTCCATGGGAACGCCGTACCCATACGGTGGAGGTGCTTGTACCAGCTTGGGGAGCAGTTCGTCTGCGAACCTTCCAGGAGCCCATAGCCAGTTGAGAATGTCATCCAATTGATTTGGATTCAAGAATGTGAATTCATTCAATAAGGTCGTCTGGTCAGTTGATGATGAATTGGCACCAAGCCATACTAGAATTCCGTCAATATTGGTCAGTGCTAAATCATTAGTCTCATCCCACAACGCCTCGCATTCCTCGACGGTTAAACCTAAAGGATCTGGCAATCCCGCCTCGAAGCCCGTGGTGTCCGGATCGATTCCATCGATCAAGTCTCCAAAATCCATCCCCAAAGGATAGAGATCCAATCCTAATGCAGTGACGTTAGACCATTGCTCGTACAAGATCTGGACCGCAAGCTCGTCAATTGGAACTCCGTATCCTAATTCGCTTTCTATGAGAATTGGGAGTAATTGGTCACTAAAACCACCAGGAGCCCATAACCAATTAAGGAGCATGTCCATGTGGGTTTCATTCAAGCCATGCTCATCAAATTCATCTAAAAGCATCGCATATTCTGAAGAACTACTAGATTTATTTGCTTCATACCATTCTAAGATACCAGTCAAATTAAGGAGGGAATGTTCATTGTTTTTATCCCATAGAGCATAAGACGCATTTAAAGTAATCCCCGAGGCATCTGGTCGATTGATTTCTAATCCAAACGTGCCTTCAGGAATTTCTTCAACTACGGTGTGAAAATCAACACCATCTTCAAACATTTCACAATCGGCCCATTGTTCCAAGAAATACATGTATGCGATGTCTTTCGTGTCCATTCCAATGAAGGCGGGCATCATGGTGCTCAATGCGGATTCGGGATCGGCAAATTCATTGATTAACAGGGGAATTGCCTTGGGAACCCAATATTCATAATAATAATCATACA
>JBHLME010000230.1:0-3790 GCA_048938445.1 Promethearchaeota archaeon
GAATATTAATAGCATTCAAACGTTTTCGCAATCCATTATCTAATGTATGTTTTATGTCTTTTATGCTCAGGTCCTTATTAGTCCCATGATCATCTTTAAGAGCTAATCTTATAAAACCCGTTGATGGCATTACCGCTTTATTAATTTTCTTTGCTAATTTTTCACCAAGAAATTTAATCAATGCATCTGGGTACATGATTACTCGCCCCCCATTTGTTTCATGATTTCTTCTTCAGAAAGTTCCATATCATCAGATGTCGTATAATTTCTGTTGAAATATTGTTTCATGCGTTCGGGCATTACAAAAGCAATGAAAAATCCAATTGCAAAAGTTAGTAAAAAAAGAACAGTTATAAATAGAGCTAATAATTCCAAGTTTCCCGCAGGATCAACCCCTGGTATTTGTGATATCACAATCAAATATGCAAGCCATCCAACCGATCCCTCTAAAATAGCACCAATTCCAGCAATGAGAAAACGCATTTTTATCCAAGGTTCTACACTTTCATTCTTAATGTTCCTATATTGCTTTAATACCAAATATCCAAACCAATATCCGGGAATCGCCAAGACTAGGCAAACAAAGATATTATAGAAAGCGGTCATTTGCCATTCTCCAGGAAATAGATCTATGATTCTTAGAATAGTATGTGATAATAAAGCTGTAAAAATTATCAAGAAGAAGATAAAAAAGGGACTTTTTTTCTCCATATAGAATGTGCGATTTGTAAACACTAAGAGGAAATAATTGCTTACAAATAAAGAAAGAAAAAATAACAAATGTTTTATCTGATTATCAGGTAATGCATAAAAAATCGTAACAGAAATATTGCCAAAAAAAAATCCTACTAAAAATACTAAACTTTTAGATTTTATTTTAAAACCTCGAATTGCCAAGATAATTGCACTTAATAAATCAATGCTTATTAATAGAGCAAAAATTGATATTTCTGGAAGACTTATCGTTATTTCAAATCACCTTTATATTCCTTTATAAATATGATTTTTTAAAAAAAGTAGTTATTTCAATAATAAAATTTCATACTTATATAATTAATATATTGTTATTGCATTTTCTATAATGAAAGGATTTTATAAGTAATTCATTTGTTGACCGCAACATTCCGGGATATCTTGATGATGGCAAGCATCAGAACAACAACATAATAAATTATCTTTTAACAACATTGAATGTTCACAGCATTTTGGAACATCGATTTCTCGTCCACAGACAGAACATGCTAGTTTTGGCATCTTGAGCATCACTTTTAATTTATTTACTTGTCTCAATCTAATTGTACAATTTCAGCAAAAAAAACATTCTTTTTATTTTTTATAATGCTTGAAGCTAAACACGTTTCATATGAAAAGCATTCATCTCAAATTTTTTGGATTTTATTATCGTGTGAATTTTTATTATTTTACTACCTGAAAAAGATTATTGTAAAGCGAAAAAAAGTTTAAAAACTATTTTAAATGCTCAGCGATTTTACCATTCTGATTTTAAATATTCTATAATCTTATCAAGATCTTGAGTTGCAGGCTTACACGTTTTATTAATACATATATATGCTGTTGCTTTACCTCCTTCATCTTCAAAATATTGAACAAAATTAGAATATTTATCAATGTCTGGAGGATGTTGCTCGGTTTTTCGTTGAATGAAAACTTTATTTGGGATATAGTGATCATTAATCACCTCAATCATTTTAATTGTATCGGGATTTTGAGTTTTTCCTGCTACTACTAATGAATAGCTTGGACCTATTGCAAAATCCGCAGCAACCATCAATTGTGTGTATGCATCGGGATTGTTTTCAACCTTTTCAGAAAATACACGACTTAAAATGTCAGCTTTTTCTTCTAAAGCATAATCTCCTGTAATTTGGCTTAGGCGTAATAGATTGAGTAATGCTACGGAATTTCCAGATGGAATTGCACCATCATAAATGTTTTTCTGTCGCATTAAGAGCTCTTCATTGTCTCTGGAAGTAAAGAAATACCCTCCAATGTAATCATCCCAAAAGTCATCATTTTGAATTTTAAGCAGATCTAGCGCTTGTTTAATATACGTGATGTTAAACGTGGCTTCATATAATTCGATTAATCCCCATATTAAAAATGTATAATCCGTTAAAAAGGCGTTTATATCCGCTTTTCCTTCTCTAAAACGATGTAATAACTTACCATTCTCTTGAGATAGCGTAGAATTGATAAATTCAAGGGCTTTTTTAGCAGCATTTATATATAAAGGTTCTTGGAATACTCGACCTCCTTTAGCTAATGCAGCAAGCATCAATCCATTCCAATCTGTGAGGATTTTATCATCTTTGTGTGGATGGATTCGTTCTTTACGAACATTAAATAATTTTTCACGGATTTTTTCAAGTTTTAATTTTAATTCTTGTTTTGGAATATTTAGTCTTTCAGCAATTTTATCATAAGAATTTTTTAGATGTAAGATGTTATGTCCTGTATGAATTCGCGTGGCTTCCTCTAAATAATTTCCACCTTCTTGAATATTGAATATGTAAATAGCTAATTCTGCCAGGTCTTGGTCTAATATTGTTTCTATTTCTTCTTTAGACCATATGTAAAACTTGCCTTCTTCTCCTTCAGAGTCGGCATCTTCTGCTGAAAAGAAACCTCCCTCGGAATAAGTCATGTCTCTCAAAACATAAGTAAAAAGTTCTTGAGCTACTTCACGATATTCATCATCTTTCGTAGCCTGATAGGTTTCAATATATGCTAATGATACTAGGGCTTGGTCATAGAGCATTTTTTCGAAATGTGGCACGAGCCAAGTAGAATCAGTTGAATAACGATGGATTCCATATCCAACATGATCATATATTCCCCCTCGTCTCATAGCTTTCAAGGTTTTTTCTACTATTTCTAATGCTTTTTTTTCTCCCGTTCTTTTCCAGAATCTTAGGAGAAAAAATAGGTTATGTGGTGTTGGAAATTTGGGTCGCTCTCCAAAACCCCCGTTTTTCTCATCAAAGCGTATTATTAGTAATTCAAATGCTTGCTTTAATACTCTTTCATTAAATTTATCACCTGGAGCTTCTGGAGTTATATTCTGTAATGACTGAGAGATTTGTTCCGCAGATGTAAGGAGTTCTTCTTTCTGAGAGATCCATAGTTCTTTAACTCTATTCATCAAATCAATGAGTCCTATCCTTCCGAAACGGCTGTTCTTCGGAAAATAAGTACCTGCAAAAAATGGTTTTTTATCTGGTGTCATAAATATGGTAAGCGGCCAACCACCCGTTCCAGTCATCATCTGACATACCATCATGTAAACACTATCTATATCTGGACGCTCTTCTCTATCAACTTTTATTGAAACAAATACATCATTCATTAATTTTGCAGCTTCTGGATCCTCGAATGATTCATGAGCCATTACATGACACCAGTGGCACGTGGAATAGCCAATTGATAGAAATATGGGTTTGTTTTCATTTTTAGCTTTACTAAATGCGTCATCCCCCCAGGGATACCAATTTACTGGATTGTCAGCATGTTGGAGTAAATAAGGACTTTTTTCATCAATTAATTTATTCATTAAAATCTTCTCTAATTTTTCAAAATGTTATTCTGTTTCACTTTTTATAGCCACTTATGAGTTAATAAGATAGTAAGATTATTAACATGTGTATTATTATTCATTAAGGATTATAATTTACATGTTAGAATTAATTTGTCATTACATAGATCATTTTAATATTTTATAATTCTAAATAAAAAGAATGAAAATTATAAAAATTCATTTCAGACTACCTTA
>JBHLME010000008.1:0-59501 GCA_048938445.1 Promethearchaeota archaeon
TGGCGTTATGAAAATGAATATCCGCTTTTAAGGACACAATGGACAAAATTTTTTCTACATCAAAATCCTGCTGGACCAGCAACTAAGGCCCCATGGGGATTACTTAACCAAAATGCCCCAACAGAAAATGAAAAACCCGATAAATTGAAGAGTTCTGCCTTAAGTGCCATGAGTATGTTAGGATCTGGGCTAAGTAGAGCGCCGGCAGGTAGTGGCCTGAATATGGAAGGTGAGATACCAGCCTTTAAACCAGCAATTTTAGCATATTTAAGTCCACCTTTAACTGAAAATTTGACAGCATGGGGCCCGCTAAGCATTAATCTTTATGGTTCTGCTGATACAGAGGATACATATACATGGGCATGGTTTGTAAGAATAGGAGAAGTAGCACCCAATGATAAAGTTAGGATCTGGACATTAGGTAATCTCAAAGCATCATTTAGGGAGGTTGAAGAGGAAAAGTCCAAGCCAGGACAGCCTTGGCATTCTTTCCAAAATCCAGCTATTCTAGAGCCAAACACAATCTATGATTTTCAAATCGAGATTCAACCCTTATTTCTTACTTTTAAAAAAGGGCATAAGATTTATGTGCAGATTTCATGTGAGGACCTGGGCTATGAAATTGATAGTACATGTGATCCAATAGGTTTAGCGGGATCAGTGCCCAAAAAAATATCTGTTTACCATGATTCGGAACACCCATCCCATCTGCTCTTGCCGGTTATTCCTGATGCTCCAGAAATCAAGCCAGTGGGACCACCTGTATCAAATATATATTGGGGTGGACCTTCGATTAAAGATAATTATATATCAAAATTTATGGGTGGAGCAAGTCGACGTAAGAGTTCTAAATAATATCATGAGTTTTGTGAGATTTTCTCACTACTTATTTTTTTTATAGTTCAAAGAGACTAATTCCTATATTTTGTGTATCATATAAAAAAAAATAAAATTTTCAACAATTAATAGTATTATTTTAATCCCTTTTTACTTCATTTATCTAAAAATAATAATAATTTGTGCTTCAAACAAATCCTCAATCAATAAAAATAATTAAAATAAAAGTCTCATAATCCAATTTTAAAATAAAATAATGAGAAAAAAAAATCTTTAATACCTACTTTTTCTTTAAACTTTCCAATAGTGCATCAACTCGTGCGTGATTATCTTGCGCCCCAATGAATGTTCTAAAAAGCCATTCTTGAAGTCTCATGGCACTATCCAAATCATGATTCAATATCACGTTTCCTAACTGTTTGGTCTCTTTTAAGCATTCTCGATCATAGCTTGCCATTTCAATAGCGATTTTTGAGACATTTTCAAGTAATTCTCCATCGGGGAATACTTTATTTACATATCCCATTTTTTCCGCTTCGGCAGCATCGTATATCTTTCCTGAAAGAGTTAGTTCTTTCGCACGTCCTAATCCAATGATTCGCCAAAGCGGATCTATTAATGGATTGAGAGTTAAAGCAATTTCACGTTGCCCGAATTTTGCTCTTTCTGAAGCATATCGAATGTCACACATTAATGTCAAGTCAAATCCCCCAGCAATGGCAGGACCACCTACGGCGGCGATGACCGGTTGTTCGCAAAACATTATAGCTCGGTAAGCTCTATGAAAGAGTGCTGTGAAATCTTCATTAGACACTTTTTCTAAATTCCTAATGAAATTGAGATCGAAACCTGCTGAGAAATATTTCTCACCCCCCGTAAGTACGATTACATTAACATCTTTATTTTTACTCAATTCATTAAATAATCCCTCAATTTCCTCTAATACTTCAGGTGAGAGTGCATTTCTTTTTTCTGGACGGTGAATAGTAACCGTTGCTACTTTATCTTCTATTGAAAGCTTGAGAAATTTAATATTCATAATAAAAATGATAATCAATGAAGATTTATAACAGTTGTCTAATCGATAAGTCAATCATTAAATTGGTTCAAAAGCATTGATTTTTTCAAGATGCTCAAGCATTTTTAAATATTGCCTATCTCTCTTGTTGAGTATTTCTTCTTCGCTAAGACCACCATAGTCGTAAAATCCCTTACCAGATTTTACTCCTAAATCCCCTCGCTCGACCATCGGAGCTACTACAGGATTATCTCTTCCTAAATTCCTTCCAACATCAAGAACAAGATCAAGCCCAGTAAAATCATAAGTCTGAACTCCACCAACAATAGGAAGCCTAATGCCTAAACTAGTTTTTATTGCATAATCAATTTGTTCCACAGTTGCTATTCCTTGTCCTATAAGGGTGAAAACCACTGGACCGATGGCGTTCTGAATCTTATTGACGATGAATGATGGAGAGAATTTTTTCATCACAATAGGCTTCTTTCCTAGCTTTTTAAGAAGCTTTTCTGATAATTCAACAAGATCTTCAGATGTTTTTCTTCCAGAAGCGACCTCAACAAGAGGAATTATATGAGCAGGAGCATAATAATGGTGAATGATCAATCTAGAAATTTTTTTCATCTTTATATTTCTTGCAAGTTTAAAGACATCTAATCCAGATGTATTGCTTGCGATGATGACGTCCTCAGAACATAAATCGTCCAATTGTAAAAAAAGCTTTTGCTTCAAATCTGGAACTTCAGAGATTGCTTCCACGACTAAGTCTGCTTTAGGAGCCTTCTCTGCAAGGTCAGTAGAAGGATGGATCCGATTGATAATCACATGGATATCTTTGTCATTAACTTTCCCAAATTCTACTAAAATTGGTAAGTTTAATTTCACTAATTTCATGGCACGTTTAAGGGCATCCTCATTTAAATCCACAAGATCTACTTCAAATCCAGCTTGAGCATAGAGCTGAGCAATTGAATGCCCCATTGTACCCGCACCTATTACTAAAACTCGTTTAATATCTTCTATATTCATAATTATCAAATTTTTTCTTGAATTTTAAAATTGAATCATTAATTATATTCTTATTTTCTTTTAATTTTATGTTAATCATGGCATCATCAGAATCAGATTTTGGTGAATTCATTGAACTTGAAAAAAAAGCAGTTTGGAATCATTTTATTAAACCATCTTCATAGGGTGAATTTGTTTTTAATCGAACAACTGAGAAATTTGAAAATGGCTGTAGATTACTGTCAAGAGAATAATGGAATTAGGATCTTAATTTTAACCAATAAAGATAATTCTTATTTGTAATTGAGACTTTAAGACAATTATAATTCATAGTTATAAAATAATGAATTAAAATTAATATACTTCAATAATAATAATTTTACGGGAGCATTTTTATTTAGTAGGTTAAAGTAAATTGTAATTATTATTTAATTACGTTTCCCGTATATACTCCTAACAATCTCTCATATTTTCCAGGTAATTTTCCATTTTGTTCTAAAAAAATGAGCCATTCGTGAATCTCGCTTTCAAGAATGAATTTCATATCAACATGCCAAGCTTCTCTATCAGTACGCATCACACGAGAAATTGGGGCCCATGAATATAAATTTAATACAAAATTTGTTTCTGCAATAATGATAGAAGCAATATGAGTTATACATATTTCTTTTAAACAATTTATTATTACCCTAATGAAACTTTTGATTAAAATTTCTAGGTAAAAATCTCTTCTTTGTCTTATATTTTTAATATGATCAGGGAACAAATGATTTTTAATTATCTTTCCAGACAAGTTATAGTATAATACTGCATCTAAAGGAGTCTTTTTCAAGCGTGGAAAAGCATGTGGAAGTAAAATATATTCTAATTCTTCAATTTTGTCATCTAACATGATATTATTAGATTTTCTTATTATATAAATTTTCAATACTATTTGTTATGAATAGAATAATATCCTCATGAATACCATGAAGAATAAATGAGCTCAAGGTCTACCTAAGTTATTTACCCTAAATAACTTAATTCCGTTTTTCATCCAACCTTACATCTCAATTTCTGGCATATCGGGTTCTGGTTCCGTGGTTTCTGTATAATAATCTAAAATTTCCATTAAATCAAGCGTGACTAAATTATGCTTTTCATGTTTTTGTTCAAACGATTTAACAATCAATTGACCAACAATGTTATCAGGTTGAATTAAAACATATTTACGGCAGCGCACGCACGCGCGGGCTCGAATTGAAATAAATATCCCCATAAAACCATATAAAAATACACCTATAAATATTTTTACATTTTTGTAATGTTAACGTAAAATGAGCTACTTAAATCATTGAAAAGTTTAAACAAATAAAAAATTAGTAAAAATATTGGATTATACAATAACAGTTTTTTTTACAACATCAATTTCTTTATTTGGATCAAAACGCTTATATTGATCCTTTATCTCAAAGTAATTTATTATTATAATCGAATGACCCAAATGAAATTTTTCGAATTTCTTGACGTTATTTTGATTTACTGGATTACTTGCATGAATTATTATATATTCCTTACATCTTGTACATGCTTTTGCTCTCATTTTTTATAAACTCTGTTTTGCAGATTATTATTGAGATGATAAAAAAAATATATATCCCAATTCTAGTAAAACGAACTCTATTAAAAAACCTATCACTTAATAATTCTTTAAAAAATTGATAAACATCTTAGTTTTAATAAACTAAAAAATATTAGAATTTAATAATCTGAATAAAAATATCAATTTTATTAGATTCTTTCTTATATTTCCATCAAATTGGGGATCGTAGAATCGTAGAGATCTTTCAATTTTTTCGTTTCAAGAGATAATTCAATACTCTTTAATCCTTTAATATTTATTTGTGGATCTTGAGTAATCTTACCAATTTTTTTTAGGAATACACCATATTTTTCAGCCATTTCCATTATTTGATCAATATCTTTTGGTTCTGACTCGATAATGAATCTTCCCGCAGATTCACTAAATAAATAAATATCATCTCTAAGATCATTGATATTACAATCTTTAAGGTCAAGTTCGGCACCAAATCTATTTTTAAAGCACATTTCAGCTATAGTTATAATAAATCCTCCTTTATTCACGTCGTGATTTGATTTGACAAGTTTTTTACTGTATAATTCTAATAAAAAGTTCCATGTTGCTTTGATAATCTCTTCATCAATTTTTGGTGGAATTCCGCCCTCCATATCATAAATTACTGAATGATATTCTGATCCTCCGAGTTCCGCCTTAGTTTCTCCAATGAGTAATATATCATTACCTTCTTTTTTAAAAGGGAGGGTTATAATATTTTCTACCCCTTCAATAATTCCTAAAATCATAATTATAGGTGTAGCTTTAATTGCCGTATTATTAACTTCATCTTCATTATAAAAGGACACATTTCCGCCTACAATCGGTATCTTTAACGCCCTACAAGAATCATTCATTCCATCCACGGATTTAGAAAAATACCAATATGATTCTGGTTTTTCAGGATTTCCAAAATTGCAGCAATTAACCATTGCTAATGGTTTAGCTCCATTTGCTAACACGTTTCCACATACTTCAATTAACCCTCCTTTTGCGCCCTCATAAGGATTAAGAAAACAGTGCTTTGAATTCGTGCCAACACTTGCGGCAATAAACTTATTCGTACCTATTATTCTTAAAACACCAGAATCCCCTTCACCGCACTTGACAACGGATCTTACACCAACTTCATGATCATATTGTCGATATACCCATTCTTTACTACAAATATTTTCAGAAGCGATTAATTTATATATTATTTCCTCAAGAGAAATGTCAGGCGCTGGAGTTTTTTGTGCGAGCAGTTTATCTAGAAATTCTGGACGCTTTTCTTCCCTAGGTATTGGAGGTGCATCAGATAATGCTGTTGATGGTAAATTGACCACAAAATTATCCCCATCTTGTACTTTTAATACTTTTGATTCGTCCGTTCTTCCTATAACGGCATGTGACATCTCAAACTTCCTAAAAATCTTTAAAATTTCTTCCAATCCCTCAGGTTTTACTATGAATGCCATTCTCTCTTGAGATTCTGAAAGCATTACTTCAAAAGAATTCATTCCAGGTTCTCTTGTAAAAATTTTTGACATGTCAATTTGAGCTCCTGTACCACCGTCTCCTGTAAGTTCACTTAACGCGCATGACAATCCTCCCCCTCCTAAGTCCTTCAGTCCTCTCACGTGGCCTGTTTTTATTGCTTCAATTGTTGCTTCTATGATCATCTTTTTCGTGAAGGGATCACCAATTTGAACCGCAGGTCTATCTGCTTCGGACATTTCTGTTAATGTTCGAGAAGCAAAAGTGACCCCGTGTATTCCATCTCTTCCAGTAGATCCTCCCATCAGTATGACATAATCACCGGGATGATATGCCCTACTTGGAGCGTGTTTGAAATCTTCTATGGTACCCAATCCTATGCATGCTACATTTACCAAACAATTACTTTCAAAACTCTTATCAAATTCCACTTCTCCTCCAATGGTTGGGATTCCAGTACAATTTCCATAATCTGCAATACCTTTTACAACATATTTGAATAACCATTGTGAATGTGGATTATTTTTTAAAGTACCAAATCTTAGAGGATCTAATAAAGCAATCGGTCTAACACCCATGCATAAAATATCTCTAATAATTCCTCCAATACCAGTAGCGGCACCATGATAGGGTTCTATGGCTGATGGATGGTTATGTGATTCAATTCTAAATGCTAAACAATACCCATCTCCTATACCGATGACACCCGCGTCTTGTCCTGGTCCCGCCAATACGTAATCATAATTTTCTTCAGCATTTTCAAAAAATTTTAACTTAGGTCGTGAAGATTTATACGAACAATGTTCTGAATGCATTACATCAAACATTCCCCACTCAGTAATAGAGGGATTCCTTTTTAATAGATCTTTTATTTGTATGATTTCTTTATCCGTTAAATCTACGTTCAATTCATTACCATCGCTTTTTACTTTTGGCATCATAAACCCCCCCGTTTTATGAATTCTATCATGCTTTCAAAAAATAGTTTACCATGAGTAGTTCCATTTGGACTCAAAATTGTTTCAGAAGCACGTTCAGGATGAGGCATTAATCCTACACAATTTCTATCAAGATTGCAGACTCCCGCTATACTTCCAAGGGAACCATTTGGGTTATGTTCTTCAGTTATTTCTCCCGCCTCATTCGTATATCTAAAGACAATTTGATCATTATCTTCAAGTTCTTTTAGATTGTCAGTGAAATAACGTCCTTCTGCATGAGCGATCGGAATATCGAGTACTGAATTCATCTCCATTTTATTTGTAAAGGCTGTCTTTTTGTTTTCTACCTTAATATTAATCCATTTACAAATAAATTTGAGTGTGTCATTTCTTAATAAAGCACCGGGTAGAAATTGTGCTTCTGTTAAAATTTGGAATCCATTACATGTTCCAAGAATTGGCCTTCCATCTTTTAACATTACTCTTGCTTCATCAATTGCGGGGCTATGGGCTGCAATTATGCCTGCTCTTAAATAATCACCAAACGCAAATCCCCCTGGAAATACACACCCATCAAATTGAGATTCTTTGAAGTTATTATGCCATATTAATTCCGTTTCAACATTCATTACATTATTGAGAACATGAATTATATCAAGATCGCAATTTGAACCTGGGAACTGGATGACAGCTATTTTGATAGTCATGATTTTTATATTAATTATTTTTTAGATACATTTAAAATGGTTAAATTCTGTGTTACTGGATTGAAGATACGAAGATCATTACACATTTTATCAACAATTGTTCTTGCGTGATTTTCTTCATTCGCTTTGAGATAGATTCTTAAATATTGCCCTGATCTAACATTAGAAACCATTTCATATCCTTTTTTTGCTAATAGGTCCTTTTGAATAACAGATCCTACAGGATCTCTCGCTGCAGGTTTATTTTCAAGTACAATTTCTACAATCCATTCATTATCATTGCTCATTTTTCCTGAAACCACTTCCTAAATTAACTTAATGTAATATATATATTTTAAATCTCGATTACTACTTCAAGATACATAGAGTTTCATTGATAATAAAGTAAACGTTTAATAAGTTTTAATTTATTCCTATTAATTTGGCAATAACGTTTATTATGAGAAATTAAGAGAACATCATAAAGTGATTATACTTCTCAAATAAGGACATTTAAAAACTTATTCCAACTGTCATGTATGGAAGACTCGCAATTACAAGCATTAATATTGATAGAATTATGAATAACAAGCTATAACCTGTGAATTTTGGCAAATTTTTACCTAAACTTTTACTTCTATCTACTTTTGGGGACAAAACATCATATAACAAAGCAATTATGGATGCAACAAACAATCCAAAACTGAGTAAAAGGAAAATAACATCAATCATTATAAGAAAAATACTTCTATTATTTTATTAAAATCTTTCTATAATTTTAGAGGTATTTTGCTTCTTTCAAGTTTTTTAGAATTCTCTGCTTTACTACGCCTACTTCAGGTTTAAATTCCATTCCCGTTATTTTTTGATAACTTTTCATGTACCTTTTAGCTAATTCAATTTTTATGTCATCTGAAATTGGAGGTATCTCTTGGTCAGGTTTAATATTGGGAAAAATATCAGGATATGTATTCATCAACCATCCTCTAAAAATTTCCTTATCTAAAATTTCAGGTTCTTCTTTTTTTTTGAATAATTCATCATAACTGTCAGCAAACCAAAACCTTGATGAATCTTGAGTATGTATCTCATCGATTATCATCAATTCTCCTTCTTTTAAACCCATTTCATATTTCGTATCTACCAAGATTAGACCATTCTTTTTACAAAAATTCTGACCATACTTAAATAATGTAATTGCTGTTTCTTCCATCTCTTCATAGAGATCCTTATCTACTATCTTTTCATTTATAATTTGGTCCTTTGAAATATAGATGTCATGACCTGATTCTGCCTTTGTTGAGGGGGTCACTATAATGTCATCGAGTTTTTGATTCTTTATTAATCCTTTTGGTAATACCACTCCTGAAGTATGTTCTCCCTTTAAATAGTTTCGCCAAGCAGTTCCAGTGATATATGCCCTTACTATCATTTCAATCGGAATCGTATCGCATTGATGGACAACAGCAACATTGGGGTCGGGAACTTCAATGATATGATTCTTAACAATATTTTTTGTTTTTTCAAACCAAAAAGCGCTAACTTGATTTAGCATTTGTCCTTTAAATGGTATCGTGGTGATAACTCTATCAAAAGAGGATAATCTATCAGTTGCGATAATAATTCGTTTATCATTCAAGATATAATTATCTCTAACCTTTCCTCTATACAATTTTGCATTTGGAATATCAAGATTTGTATCTTTTAAAGTATTATCAAATTGCTGTTTAATTATTTCATCAATATTTTCAGCTATCATGATTACTATAAATTATAAACCTAATAAAAACTGTTGTTATTAACTCGCAAGTAAAACTTATGTTCATTTCTTAAAATAAATACCATTATTGAATTCAGAAATAGGATATTTTTTCTTATTTTTAAGCATTTTTTTAAGGAATGTCGATGTAAGATCTAGATCCAAAGAATTAATTAAACTTATTAAATAAATGAAAACATCTGCGCTTTCATCAGCAATATTGTTTAATAATGTTTTGTCTTTCATTATATCTTCAATATTATGTTCTTTGAATAGAAATAATTGAGAAAGCTCTCCTGCTTCACAATTTAATGCTTGAACTAAATTTTTTGGAGAATGATATTTTTTCCATCCACGCTCTTCCACAAAATTCTTAACTTGATTTTTAAAAAAAGAAATACATGTATTATTATCGTTTTTATCAATCATTATCAATTAAAAAGTGACATTTATTTTAAGTTACTTTCAACCTTGGTTTATTATAAAATTACATGTTAAATCATTAACTATGTTAAAATCTTTATGAATTACCACAAATGGAAAGATTTTAATTCTTATTTAAGAGGAAAGTAAGGGAAGTGAAATTAATCTTTAAAAATTTATTATAAATCATAGATAATGGAGAATAAATGATTTAATAACACTTGAATTGGTTTGTAGTATTTATAAAATTGCATATCAATTCATTCACTATTTCTTTCCGTTGGCTCGGAGCAAAATGGCCTGCCATATCAATTATTTCCAATTGAGAGTTTTTAATTTTCTGATGTAAGTGTTCACTCATTACCTCTGGTGCGAAATTATCTAATCTTCCTCCTATTATTAAAGTAGGGCATTTAATTCCCGTAGGATCATATTCATTAATTTCACTTATCATGGAAAAAATTTGCGATTCAATTTTCATTAATAATTCTTCTTTTGTTAATTTATATTCCTGTCTGTAATTCTTGAGTGCAGTCACGATATAAGGAATGATTTTATCCAATATCTCTTCGATAGAATTTGCGAGAACTTCCAAGATGTTCATGCGGATAAAATATGGTAATAAATTATAAAATATATTACGAATTACATTATCTATCATTATGTAACCAGAATTCAATAATATGAGAAATTTTACCTCATCGGGATGTTTCATGGCAAAATATTGAGCTATCATCCCACCTACCAAAGAATGACCAATAATACCATATTTTTCAACAACTCCTAAATGATTTAATAAGTCTTCCAAGTCTCTAATTATCTCATGTCTTATGTTTTTTTCAAGATTCAATTGATCAGGATGGTCGCTTTTACCATGACCTAAAGCATCAAAAGCAATGATGCGATATCGCTCGCTAAGCATTTTGATCTGTGCTTTAAAAAAGGATACTGAAGATGCAAAGCCATGGATTAAAATAATTGTTCCCTCGTTATCTTCTCTATCTCCATTAATATCAGCATAATAGAGATTATAACCATCTTGATTATTAAAATAAGGCATTAATTTCTGAATTATCAACAATTTAAATATAATTTTTGAAATATTAGATGCGTAATATATTTTACTAGTCTTTATATAAGAGAGTTTTTCATTAAAAATGACTATTAAAAAATTTTTATTTTTTAATAAAAAGAGAAGAATTATAAAAATGTTAGAATAAATATGTTATTAGTATTAAAGATTCTCGTAATTCAAAGACCGATTAATGATATCTTTCCAATATTCATATTTTCTTGTTCTTGTTTCAGCGCTCATTATAGGCGTGTAAGTTTTATCTGTTTTTATAATATTCATTAAATCTTCTTGAGAACTCCAAAATCCTGTTTCTAATCCTGCTATGAAAGCAGCACCCAATGCAGTTGTTTCTGGGTTTTGAGAATGTTCAATCTTCTTACCTAAAATATCACTTAAAAACTGAAGGATAAATTTATTCTGTGAAACCCCTCCATCTGCTTTTATTTTTTCTACTTTTATTTTTGTATCTTTTATTATCCCATCTACAAAATCTTTAATTCTAAAACAAATTCCTTCTAACACTGCTCTTACAATATGTTCTTTTTTAGTTGTAAGGTTTACACCAAATAAGTTTCCTCGAGCAGTAGAATCAAAGTAAGGATATGAAATTCCACTTGAAAAAGTTGGAAGAAAATATACTCCTTCAGTAGATTCTACACTTAAAGCCATTTCTTCTGTTTCAGAAGGATTTTTGAATAGTTCTAATTCATTTTGGATCCAATCAATAATATTTCCAGAATTATGAGATAATCCTTCTAACATATAAGTGAGCTCTCCATCTATTTTCCAAGCAATTAAGGGATATAATCTTCTTTTTGAAGCAAATGGTGTATTGCCTGTATTTAAATCTACGGCACTCCCCGTTCCATTTGTAACTTTCATATCTCCAAAATTGAAACACCCTTGTCCGAATAAGGATGATTGTTGGTCTGCAATCACGCATTTTATTGGTATGTTTCCCTCTCCAAACAAACTTGTATATCCATAATCATCTTTAGTTTCTTTGATTTCAGGTAAATAATGCGGATGAATTCCAAATATCTTTAATAAAAAACTCCATTTTACTGTAAATGGATCTAACATACCTGTAGCTGAGGCGTTTGAAAAGTCTGTAGCGTGAATTTTTCTTCCAGTAAGATTCCATAATATCCAAGAATCAATTTGACCCCATATTATTGAAGTATTAGGATCTTTTACCTTAACTTTTAAATTTGGATTATTTTCTAAAAAATAAGCTGTTCTTATAGAAGCAAAATCAGAAGAAAATCGAAGTTGTGAAGTTACAAGCATTTTGGTACTTCCAAATACTCGCAAGATTTTTCCAATCGCTCTAAGGAGCCTAATGCTTAATTTATTAGTCATTTTTATAGCAAATGCCGCTGCTCGTTTATCTTGCCAAGTTATTATATTCGAATAAAGCTCTCCCGTATCTTTATCCCAAAATAAAAATGATGCTCTCTGCGTGCATATAGCAATTGAATTTATATCACTTGCTTTTAAATTATTTGAATTGATTACTTCTTCAATCACTTCCTTACTCATTTCCCAAATTTCCATTGGATCTTGTTCTACTTGTCCAGGAACTTCCATTATATAACGAGGCCTTCTCCTCGCTTGAGCATGAATATTTCCTTGTTTATCAAACAATAATCCTTTAATATTGGTTGTACCAATATCTAACGATAATACATAAGACATTTTTAGATTTATTGATGATTTTATTTTAATAATATTTATAAAAAATTGTTTAAATAGATTTTGTAAAAAAAACTTAGATGAGTAGATTATTAAAAAGATTTTTTATAGTATTTTTTTTTGTCTTTCATTAGGTGTTATAGGTTGAAAAACTTTTTTATTAATTAACTTTAGGATTGTTTTAAAATTTCTATATTTCCACTCGTTCTCTGGAATTAGAAATAGGATATAAAAATGTGGTGTTGTTTTTATAATGTTAGTTGCTTTTTGAATCATCTTTCTTTCTGCTTTTTTTAATTCTTCGATATTTCTGTAAACAATTTTATGTGGATAAATTAGAGAAATATGTAAGTGTTTTTCTATCAAGTTATCTATTCCTTTGAAATTTTTTAATTCACCAGTAAAATTTGTAAAATATTCACCATACTCACGATCAATATCATAAGATAGCTTTTCTATAGAATTTAGGATATATTTAGACGGATTTTGTTTCATTATAAGGATTATCCTGAAGCTTTTAAACTCTGACATTAAGATTTTTGAATCTTGATATTCCAATTTAATTGATTGAGATCGGTTCTCCGAATCCGTTAACGCAATTTCAAACTTGCTTATAGCATCTAAATATCCCGAAATGAGCATTGAATCTTGTTTTCCCTTTCCTATTTTTTCTTCATAAATATTCAAACCAGAATTCTTTTCAGTAATCATGAAATACTTTATATTCAAGATATCAGTAACCGTATTTAACAAGCTCCTTTTCTTTTCATCATAATGATTCTTGGTGAATTTTGCAGTTTGATAAGTTGATATGCTTATAATTGAAATTATGGCAATAATAATCAATACATTTATAATCATCTGTGGATCTATCGTGAATGGAACAAAAACAGTGAATTCTTGGGAGGTAAATCCTGCATCGGTATTGTTATTCCAATATATATAGAGGTTCCATATGCCTGGTTCTGTTTTACTTGGAATTAAATGGTTAAAAACATAATCTCCTAAAAAATTTTCTGTCTCATTCCTGTATTCTTCATATCCCAAACTATCAACCAAAATAACTGTTATATCACCCGGTGGAGGGTATAATGTAAATCTTAAACTCTGACCTGCTTCAAGATTGAGTAACGCAGATGGAAAATCTAGCAGCAAATCTATTTTCAGAGAATTAGCAGTTATTCTCCAGTTTGTTATTCCCTCATTAATAGTATTATTTGAGAGAGTGATTATTTTGTTAATTTCATTCAGAATGGAAGGTGTGGTAATATTTACTCCCTCTTTATAAATAATGATATTAAACCAATTGAAATAAGAAAAGTTTAACTCAATATGATAATAATTATAACTATTTTTATTTGTACTAAATTCAATATTCCAAGAATTATCAAAAGACTCTTGAACTAAAATTGTAGATTCTAATGTGGATATTCTTTTTAGAGAAATAGAATAATCAATTGTAAAATTTAATATTATTGATCGATTATCTTTAACCTGGATTTCTAAAAGATTAGATATTAACATATTATTACATTGAAAAGATACATTTCCCCCCCCTAATTGGTTTGTTATTTTATAATTTTTACCATTAAATATAGCACTCATGTTTATTTCTTCAGGATTATAAGTCTTATCCACTTTTTGTACTAATTTATGTAATAATGTCTGATTTTCAATTACTGTCCAATCCGCTGGTGGTTGCGGTTCATACCCACCATGATGTAGATTTGGAGTTAAAGGTTCTTGCGCTCCATTATGATGCCAATCCAGAATATAACCATCTGAAGGAGAATAAGATCTTTCAGTTCCATTTATGACCAATGCATAATTTCCTATCGGAAGTGTAATTGGATTAGTAGAGAAATCTTGCAAATACCATCCCGAGTCTGAAGACATATTTAGATCAATTGATCCCCATATAGTACTGCTTGGTTTAAAAGTACCGATATTATATCCTTTAATTTGAAAAGTTAAATCATTGATTGAAGCACCTAAATAAGTATTACCATAAATATATACTCCATATATCGTCGTTTCTTCAGTAATGTTAAGTTGAACATTTAAAGCAACTTGGCTATTAGGGAGACCAAAATAATACAGAGTTTCAGGAGGACCTTGTTGGTCTTCAACCGTTTTAATTTCTTTTTCTATCCTAATATTAGTAAAGTTTAATTCAACATTAGTAACATTCCAACCTGATGAGGGTAGCAAAATATCTATTGAAGAAGTATTTTCAATTTTACCTTGACATTTTGAAGATTCTTTCATTGGTAAGGCATTAGTTTTTATTGATAAAGAACCTCCATTTGATGCTGCTCGAGAAAAATCTATTCTATTAAAAAAATTTATCATAAATAGAGAAGTAAATATCCAAAAAATGACTGTAACTTTAATGAGATTTGATTTTTTCATGCTATACTGATATTTATATATTCTTATTTTTAAATATTAACCCCTAAAACATATAAACGTAATTGTTCTATTTTATAAAATTTTTTATTTATTAAGAAATTTGGGAAAAAATTAGATATATCTTGACAATAATTCTGAAATATCGAGTATTTTAATATTATTGCTATCTTTATTGGATATACCATATGATAATCCTAATTCACATAAGGGACAAGCAGAAATGATAATATGGGCACCTGTATTCTTTAATTCTTGAATTCTATTTGATGCTTCTTTTAATGCAATTTCCTTATCTGCCCAATGTAACGTTCCACTCCACCCACAACAATGAGTATTTTCTCTATTGTGAATTGGTTCTAAAACATCAATTCCAGATATCTTATCACACAGTTTTCTTATTGAGGTTGAATCATTTTGATTTCTTGCAAGATGACAGGGATCATGTATCGTAACTTTATTGAACTCATTGGGTAAGGACGTTTTAAGCTCAATCTTTTTCTCTTCAAGTAACATATTAATGTATTTTACGATATGAAATATTTCTACATTCATATCAATTCCAAGCATTTCATATTTTTTTGTGAGTGTTTCAACACATCCTGGGCAATCTGATACAACAATTTTCGCACCTGTTTTTTCTATTAATTTTTTGTTTTTCTCAGCTAAATCTTTAGCGACATCAAGTTCCCTAATGCTGAATGCTGGTGCTCCACAGCATGTTTTGGTTTCTAGGTTAGTAGAAAATTTAATACCAGCTTTATTTAAAATTTTAATATATCCCTTTATCATTTCAGGTACTTTCATAGATTGACATCCGATATAGTAATAGATCTCATCATTTCCATTTGTTTCTATGTTTTCAATACCTTTTTCGTGATGAGTTTTAAAAATGTTGACTTCTTCAATAGTTTCAGTTCTTTTAAGTTTATCAATTTGCATTTTACAATACTCAGGCATCAAACCTTTTGCGTTGAGATCATCTCTGACACTTTCAAGTAAAGAAACGACTGAAAATTCAAAAGGGCACCATACTTTACAAGTCTCTTCATTTGAACACATATAAATTAAATCAATAAAATCTTTATTTTCTTCTTTTGTAGGATCAATCTTTCCTATAGAAAGAAAATATCCGATTCGAGACTTGTATGCTGGACTCATCGTTTCCTTTTGGGCTGCTTGTAGGGAACCACAGTCAAATCTGCACATGTTTGGACAAAGCATGCAGTTTGCAAGATTTTTAACATCCGCTTTATAATCTCCTTCTGGAAAAAAGTTCTTATTTTTTGAGGCAGCATTTTTTAATAATATAGCTTTTATTTTTCTATCTGCTTTTTCAAGTAATGAAACCATCCATGGATAATTTTTTAACGTGTCAAATATAGACATTTATTCTTCACTCTCCATTGTTTTCCAAGTCTCTATGTATATTTTTCCAGGATTTAAGATATTATTTGGATCTAAAATTTTTTTTATTTCTCGTAGAGTTTGAATCCCTTTAGTACCCCATTCTTTCTCCATCCAATGAGAACGATTTATACCTACACCATGATGATGACCAAATGATCCACCTATATCTAAGACTGCCTTTACTGTAGCATTCCAGCACATTTGATAAAATTCAAATTCAGATGTACCTTTTGGAGGAACTCCTCCAAAGGTAAAATAATATCCAACACCATTTGGATAAAAATGTGAAATATGCGCTGAGATGAGGAGATTTCCCATTATTTTACTGGTAGAATCCATTACGGCTTGATATAACTCTGCAGCTTTTTCCCACATTACTGCCACTTCAATTGTATCCGCGATAATTTTATATGGAGGGAACATTGAAGTTTCTTTGACCGTAAATCTTGTTTCAAACCAATGTTCCACCGGTTTTTCACCACAATCGATTCCGGAATTTTTTTCACACACTTTTCTAGTAATTTTTTCTTCTAAATCCACGAGATCAGCATTTCCTTCGCATACAAAAATAGTCATTACCTTATCCCTTGCTTTTTCTTCATATTCAAAATGACGATTTGTTTCAATAGCATCATAAATCCTTATAACCGCTGGAAAGATCATTTCTCTTAAAATTAACCTACACGCCTCTAAAGAATCCTCTAACGTAGGAAATGCGTAAGAAATTAACGCTCTTTTTTCTGGATATGGCCAAATTTTTAAGGTTGCTTTTGTTACGATTCCAAGTGTTCCTTCTCCACCTATAAAAAATTTATCAAGTTGTGGGCCAGTTGAAGCTCGAACAATTGGTTTAAAATTAATTATTTCTCCTTGAGGAAGTACCACTTCCATTCCCAATACAATATCTTCAATTTTTCCATACTTGGTTGAGAATTGTCCTGCTGCTCTATGAGCAATCCAACCTCCCACTGAGGAAGTATATATAGATTGAGGGATATGTCCTCCAGTATATCCTTTAGAATTTAAAATTCGTTCAAGATTCATTCCATTAATTCCTGTTTCAACAGTTACAGTTAAGTTCTCATCATTAATTTCAATTAATTTAGAAAATTTTTTCATATCAAGTATAATTCCACCATAAATAGGTATCGCGCCTCCAACAACTCCCGAACCTTCTGCGAAGGGAATAACGGGGATAGTCTCTTTATTTGCTAACTTTAAGATTCTTGAAATTTGCTCTAGATTTTCAGGCCATGTGATAAAATCTGGTTTTCCCGCAATTTTTCCTTCTATCATCCAATTTAACGTAATTAATGTTGCATCGCTAGTATAAGCAAATAAATCTATCTCATTATCACTCACGTTGTCTTTTCCGATAATATTTATTAATTTTTTTAAAATATCTTTTTTATTTTTAATTTGACGTCTATTTTCTTTATATATTAATTCAAATTCTTCAAAATCCATGAAATTTTCAATTATTTTTTTTTATGATAATAGTATATCAATAAAGAATAATAAAATCTTAAAATAAAGATTTGTGTCCATTATCAGAAAAATATGGTATCCTAATATAATTATTAATAAATTGTCTCTCCTGTAGTCTTATCCACTTTAAAATGTCTCAAACGTGGAGATGTTTTGGTTATTCCTTCACTATTTAATATTTTTTCTACTAAATTATGAGGAAATAAATATTTTGCTAAATGAACTATAGTTTGCTTAGTTTCAATGCAATTTAAAAGCTTTAATGACTCTACTGAATAAAATAATTCACTTATCAAATCAAAATTAGTATCTTTTGAAAAGTCTAAGAATTCTAAATTTCTATAAATTCTTGAAACAATGTTATCCAACAAGTCATAATCTTTTAAATTATCAATTGTATTTCTCATATAATTGATAAATATTACATAATATGTTGATTCTGAAGTAATAAAACCGTCTCTATATTGTTTTATTCCTTCAGATGTTATTCGCAACTCGATTTCATCCAAAATCGCTTGAATTTTTTGTCTTTCGATTTTTTTGTAAACATTTAGAAGAGTATATATTTTTATAATAACAATTAATTGTGATGTCTCAAAATTTTGAAAATAATTAGATTCTAATATCTTTTCATCCTCCTTAATAATTTGTTTGATATTTTTTTCATCTAACCATAATTGAGCCATTTCTGTTGATTTAAGATAATAATATACTCTATCAGTTGCTTCAAAAAGAGGTGCCTCAAATTCATCGATATTTTCTTCATATAAATCGAGTAAAAATCGCTTCACTTTATGATAATCAATTTCAACATTTAGATGTTTGGCCAAATAAAGTCCACAAAAATAAAGATCAGGATTTTTTAATGTAATTAGGGGTACGGATGCTAACCACTCATCAATATTATTTTTAAGATAGTTTTTTATATGAGAAAAGTCAAATTGGGTTGTGATATTAAAAAAGTCAAGAATACGAAAAATTGAATAAATTAATTGAAGTTTATCTCTGGGATTTTCTAAATCCTCTAAACTTTCAATTTTCCTTTTATTATCTCTAAATTTTTCTATGATTTTTTCTTGAATGTATATATATTTTCTTAGATTTTCCACATTTTCAGGTGATTTTTGAAGTAACTTTTTTAAATTTCTCAATTCTAATATAAATTCTGTTGGAAAAAAACCTTTATATTTTAAATTTAAAATTATTAATGCCGCTTTAGTTTCTACGAGATAATCAATTATTTGTTCTAAAAATAATTCATATACAATCGGAGCAAATTTTTTTGAATAAATGTCTAAAGATGAGGTAATCTCATTAAGAAATGTCACTTCTTTTTCAATGAATTTTACTTGAAAATAATTATCAATCTTTTCTTTTTTAAAACCGATATGCATGAGTTCGATTTTTAATACTGAAAGAATTTCTTCATTAATTTTACTATATGTTAAGTCACTAAGTCCAGTTTTTTGAAGATAATCATTTATTTTCTCCAAAAAATAAATATCAATTTGGTTATAAAATTCTTCAATAGAAGATTCGAAATATAAATTGAGTATGTTGAATAAACCCTGGAAAATCATTATAAAACCTAAAAGATAACAACTATATTCATTTGGTAATAATAAATCTTTAGTAAAATTAATAGATAATGGTTTTTAAAAGAAAATTAAAAAAAAGTTTTATAATAACTAGTAATAGGTATACTTGTATAACTTATAATAACAATATAATATAGTTATTAAAAAAAATTAAAAATCTTAATAAAGCTTTTGTTATTTTTTTATAATAAAAATACAACTCTTATTTTAATTTTATGTGTGGAATATTTGGCATTGTAACAAATCAGAACATATCCATTGGAAAAATAGTACTTGATGGAATAAAACGCTTGGAATATCGTGGCTACGATTCATGTGGTATAGTATCTTTAGATAATGGGAAATTATATATAAAAAAAGACTCGGGTAAGATATCTGAGATTCATAAAAAAAGAAAATTAGATGATTTTCCAGGAAAGCTTGCTTTAGCTCATACAAGATGGGCAACTCATGGCGCGCCTACTAAAATTAATAGTCATCCCCATGTAGATTGTTCAGGGAAAATTGCTATAATTCATAATGGAATCATCGAAAACTTTATAGAACTTAAAGATTATCTCATTTCAAAAGGACATGAATTTAAATCAGAGACAGATACGGAAATTATTCCACATTTAATTGAAGATTTGATGAAAGAAGGATTGGACTTTCAATCTGCTGTGTTTAAGGCTTTGAAAAAGTGTATTGGAGCATACGGAGTTGCTATATGCCATGTCGATCATCCAGACAAAATTTATGTTGTAAGAAAAGAATCTCCTTTAGTGATTGGAATTGAAAAGGGAAAAACAACATATTGTGCTTCTGATATTCCCGCATTTCTTCCCTACACTCGTACATGTTATATTCTTGATGATGATGAACTTGCCATTTTAACACCTGGAGAAGTAGATTTTTATGAATTAGTTACACAAAAAAAGGTTGAAAAAAGCCCTAGACAAATTGATTGGTCGATTGATGCTGCAGAAAAGGGTGGATATGAACATTTCATGTTAAAAGAAATTCACGAGCAACCTGAAGCATTAAAGCGAACATTGACAATTCCACAAGAAGATCTTAAGGTTTTTGCAGACATTCTTCTTTCTGCTAGAAATATTTTTATTACTGCAGCAGGTACTTCTTACCATGCATCTTTAGCTGGAAAATTTATCATTTCTAAATTTCTCGGAAAATACATCCAAGAATTGGAATGTTCTGAATTCCAAACTCAACTCTCAAATTGTTTGGAACAAGAGTCAGTTATAATAGCCCTTTCACAATCTGGAGAAACCGTTGACACAATTGAAGCGATTCGATGGGCAAAACAAGCTGCTAAAGCAAAGATTTTAACAATTACAAACATTGTAGGGTCCTCATTAACGAGATATTCTGACCATGTCATTGTAACTCGTGCTGGACCAGAGATCGGAGTTGCAGCAACAAAAACATATACTACTCAAGTATTAACTCTGGCTTTAATCGCTATAGAGATCGCTAAAAAGAGAAATATTATACAAATTAATGAAATAGAGAATTATTATAGTGCTCTAAAAGCGTCCCCTGATATCGTAAAAAATTTTTTAACTAATAATATTAGTTTAATAAAAAGTATAGTAAAAGATTTAGGAAAAAGTCATAAGTTTTTATTCTTAATGCGCTTAATACAAAAATTTTCAAAGAAGTTAAAAAAAAATCATAATTTCTTCTTCTTAGCACGAGGGATTTCAATCGCGACGGCAAAAGAGGGAGGATTAAAAATGAAAGAAGTAGCATGTCGATTCATTGAAGGATATTCAGCAGCTCATGCAAAACATGGCCCCATTTCATTAGTAAGAAAAGGTTTCCCTATAATTTTCATTGCTCCCCCCGATGAGACTTATGATAGGCTAATTGGGAATGTTGCGGAATTTAAAGCGCGTGGAGGGAAAATAATTTCTTTAGTCGTTAAATCAGATAAATTAATTTCAGATATGAGTCATGTAACAATTCCTATTCCCCAACCTGCTGATAAATATCATAATTTAATTAGTCCAATTACATTCATTCCTGCTTTGCAATTACTTGCTTATTATGCTGCTTTAGAACACGGATTAGATCCTGACAAACCGCAAAACCTCGCTAAGACAGTAACTGTTCATTAAAAATGTAGTATCATCTCTCACGATTAATCAACTGCATTAATTCCTCCTCTGATAAATCCTCTTCGAGTGTAGATTGTGCTTTAATTTGTTCAATTTTTTTCCCTAGAAATATCCATGCATAAAATTGGCTAAATGCAAAGCCCAATGAAAGGACAACATTAAAAAATGAATATATTTCTGCTATATAAACATCACCTAAAAATGAAATAAGCAATCCGTGTATTGGGAATAAAAATCCTTGAATCGCAAGAAATATAGCCGAGATACCGATGTATTTATATCTTAATTTTATATTTATATTAATATTTTCATTTTTAATCATTTTTAGTGAAGAAAATGAAGCTGAAGAATGCCAAATTGAAGCTATAATAGTCGCCTGACTTAACAAATATAACTCTAGCAAATATAGTGGAATATCATTACTAAAGATTCTAAATATACATGTTATAGTTGAACCAATCGAGAGTCCTGCTGAAATACTAACTACATACTTAAATATACTTTGTCTATCTTTGTAAAAAGTCTCTTTAGTAAAGATAATTAAAGATATAAATACGATAAATTCAAGCATATTAAAAACTATATCAATAGGAGGAAAAACTTCTGCACCCATCTTTATAAATCCAACAGAAGAAGTCGCCACTAATGAGATAATTAACCATTTTAGATTTGATAATTTAGTTTGTTTCATTCGTATAAATAGTCTAAATAGGAGTAACGCCAGAAATATTAACAATAAGCATGATAGAATAATATTTATGATGTTAAAGGGAGAATCCATATCTTCTATACCTTATAAATTGGAAAAAACCTTTAAAAAAATTGAAAAGGAATTTGTTTTTAAATCTATTTTTTATAATGTATTTGTAAAAAGTTTTAATAAAAATTGGAGAAATAAATTGTCCCAAAGTTAAAATTAGTTTTTTTTTTAAACTAATATAAAAAATTCTATAATTTGATTGAGTATTTTCTAAAAAGTTATGTCAGCATAATCCTCTCTAGAGACCTTCTTCCTCACTTCAAAAATATGGGCACTCCAAGAGTTTAAATCAACATATATTCCATAATATTCGAGATCTTTACCATTATAAGTATATGTTTTATGATTTAGGGTGTCTATGAATATCCAGTCGAATGGACCATAATCAATTTTTTTAAGTCTCACGTGCGCTCTACCAAAAAAAGGACTATAGTTCACAACAATAAGTTGACATCTTTGAGAAGTGTTCCATTGATAGGCGATTAAATTTAAGTATGATTGATCATAATCTGTTAGTGGTTCTACTTCACAGAGCGACCATTCACCCTCTCCAAGTACTCGATCAGGAGCCGCTTTTAATAATCTTTGATAAAAATCAAATAATTCTACATTGTCGTTTTCTAGAGGTTTTCGTCCTAATTGAACGGGAACTTTAATCTTAGACCCCTTCATCTGTCCTTCATGAATTAAACGTGCCCCTGGTAATGTTAATGCAATAACAGCCGCAACTTGAGATCTTCTCTGCCCAAATATTTTATAAGCTCTCTCCTCATCATGATTTTCAATAAATCTTAAGAGTTTTTTTTGATAATCCCAATCTGCATTGAGATGTGCTTTAACTGAATTTATATCCTCGTGTGTTAATCGTTCATATAGTTTCTTATCATAACAAAAATTAAATCCTTGTTGTTGGAGTTTCCATTCCATATCCCAATATACTTCAGCTAAAAATATAAAATGGGGATATTCATTTTGAACTTCTTGTATTATTTCTTCCCAAAATTCCCTTTTTGGAATTGGTCCTGCTCTTTCACCCCATATATTGCTAAATACTTCATTAGTTACTAACATTGCCATATCACAACGTACTCCATCACATTTTGATGCAATATTTATTAGAGTCTTGATTGCTTTTTCACGGGCAACAGGAGAAAATGCATTGATTTGAACTGTATCTGTCCAAGGTGGAAAATAGGGATCTCTTCCATGCGCATAAACAATGTCATAACTTGTAAAGAATTCATTTGAATGTTCAATTAAGTCATCTTTAGTCCCTGTAATGAACATGTTTGATTTTTCCAGTGTCCAAATATGGTCCACTGAAACATGATTAGGAACGTAATCTAATATTAAAAATTTATCACGTCCCATTAATTGCATTCGAAAGGCTGCTAAGCCCTCTGACCCTCCTAGATGTGAATCTACATGATAGTAAAAAACAGAATATGGTGAACCTACGACATCCTCAGGAGTAAAATCATTTAAAGCATTATGATATTCTGCTTGTAAATCAGGATGGTTTAAAGCAATTTCTCTACCTTTAGGACTTCTTTCCCATACGCCCATTAACCATATAGCATCAAAATATTTTAAATCTCCTTCATAAATTTCTTCTGGAATGTTATTAAGCGTGATTGGTTTATCAAATCTTTTAGATAATGAATTTAACCAAGGCCATGTATTGATTTGAAAAATTTTAGGGTGTTTAGGCCAAGATTTTGTTAATTTGATAGTAGTTTTTCTTTTCAATTTACTCAATGTATATCATTCTTTCTTGAATATAACATAATACTTTTTGTTTAAAAAAATAATTCTCTCAAAAGTTGAATTATTTAATATATAAAGCAAAAAAAAAAAGAAAAAAAATGACTAATCATTCTTGATACCTCCCCTAAAAAATAAATATAAATAAAAAATCCTACATAAGTATTATAGAGAAAACTAAAATGGATAATAAACATGAGTGAAGAAAAAGAAGCATTACGAAAATTAATAATGTTAATTTCGGAACTGCGTGCGAAGGATGAAGAGAGATATGAAGCACACGTGAATTTCATGAATGAAACAATTAAAATGATTAGTGCTATTGAATCTCAAATGAATAAACATTGGTCTACTGTATTGGAATCACTAAAAGAATTGAATGAAAATATTTCAACAAACTTGGATTCATTATTAACTGGTATTAATCCAATAGGGTTAAAAGAGACTTCAAAATCATTGAATGAAATTATGGATACTATGAATAAAAGCATTCAATCAATGAATTTAGAAAAAGTCATAAGTGAACTCAATTACTTGAAAAGTGGTGGAGCCTATGCAATCCAAATGCCTGTTCAAGCAGCTGTTGCTGGAACTGCTCAACCTGAGCAAATAACCGTAGGATTAAATCCTCCACCAGGTGGACAAGCTTCTACTGGTTTGAGGTCTCCGGCTGCAGCAAAAGCTAAGAGTGGAGAAGCAGAATGGGTTGATCCTACTGAGAAACGAGAAGAACAAGATGATGAGGATTCAAGATTACTAAAACCAAGTGATTTTTTTGGTATGTAATTTTTTTGTTTCTTAAAAATTTTTTATAAATTTTATTTTAATTAGAAGTCTTTCTTCATTAGTCTATAATTTAGATATTCATTCTAAGTTAAATATCTTCTATTGTATGATTTCTATGAATGCTCCTAATCTAGTTTTAATTTGTTCTATATTTTCTCCAATTTTATTAAAGTTAATAGAAGTAATTGGAATCTCCAATCTTCTCCTAACTTTTTCACGTAACATATTATAACAATTACTGATAGAATGGCATCCAAAAAGTTGATTAAAGATTATACCATCAACATCCATTTTTTCAGCCACGTTTAAGTATGAGTTTGTTAGTGTATCATTATCCCATCCAACTCTATTATTTGTGGCATTTAAGAGAAAGCGACCGTATTCTTCTATTGGATTTGTATTTTTTGATGAATTAATTTCTTCTAGAAGTCCTAAGATTTCCCAATCTGCATATAAAGTTCTAGCTCCCATTTCAAATAATATTTCCTGCGTTTTTGGTTCCCATCCTCCAAACATGGGTGTTAATAAAATACGAGGCATTTTCGATACATCCATTCCAATACCTTTTTTAATCCTCTCACGCATTTCATTTACTAAATTTGTTATATTTTCTAAATATCTCTGACTATTTGAATTGTAATCTTGAAATGATATGCTTAACAGCGCCAAAATTTCAGCAAAGGTTGCAGGATTACAAGGATAAAAATCTGATGCACTTATTTCATATATGATTGTTTTATATTGTTTCTTAACTTGATTGCTTAAATTAAATTGTTTTATTAAATGGTTATCTGTAACTGTAGATCCAGTAATCTCCTCTAATTGGTTTATTGCATGTGTAATATTATTACTAACTAATTCTAATGCATTTCCAATATTTCTTGGTGGTATATCAATCCATATTTGTTTCGCTACCAATGGTTTTATGGACTCATGATATTTATTAAACGCACTACATCGTATAGTATGATACAAACTTGCTTCCACATTCTTACCCTTTGAAACATGCATTCCATAGAGACCTTTTATTCCATAGCAGAAATCACTAGAAATACCACTCTCTACAGCAAGATCATCCATTTCATTATATTTTTCATTAATGGTGTTAATGATATCGTCAACTATTTTATCAATAACATTCATTGAATCTACTTTTTTAAGAAGGCTCAAAACCTTCGTTGTCAATCCCCAACCTAAAATTGATGATGCAGAATTTAATGCTACTAAATATGGATTAAGTTTGAATGATTCCATTCTTATTGGAAACACGGGAACTGCTTCTGATGCAAAAACGATATCTGAAAATCCTAAAACAACAGATATTAGTTTTTTACCTTCTCTAAATTTTAGTCTTTTTAAATATTCTCTTCCAGCTAAAAAATTATATGCCATTTTTAAAAAGGAGGTGAATCTCACTACATCATCCGCAAATACGCTCATTTATCTCATCATCTCCATAAATGCTTCTATCCTAGTCGATAGTTGGCCTCGATTTGCCCTTGAATAATCTCTTTCTAAATTGAGAAATTTAATTCCTTCTTCCTGAAGTTTTTCTTTTAAGAAAGTTTGAAAAATATTAATATGGTCGCAGAATTTTATAATATGGTTTATTACGCCGGCTCTCTTTCCTGTTTTTTGTTCATATTCTTCAATTAATTGCTTGATTTGGGTTACTTTATGTTCAAGAAAATTTGGAACAGAATGATCTCCGAATTTATTATTTTCAAATCGCATGACAAGAAGATCTATTGCATCTCCTTTTGAATTTAATTGATCATCAGTGAAAACCTGCGAATAATAATTATATCCGATCCATGTATCAAAAAAGATGATATTTCCTCCAGCTTCTTCAATTAGATTAATCAAATAATCCCCAATGAACATTGAACACCCCGTAAATATTAAATCAAAGTCCTGTTTACTAAATTCGCTTTTTTTAGATTTTAATTCAGTAATAATATTTTCTAGGTTATTCATATATGAAGGGCCATATAAAATTGCTTTTTGAAATATATCAAGCTTTTCTGAACCTATAATTTTTAAATCCTGCACTTCTGATAGCTTTATTTTAAATCTGTTATATTTTTTTATACTTTTAATAATGTCTTCATTACTAATTTCTCGTCCAATAATATTTTCTAATTGTTTTTTTAAATCTAAAAGTTCAATTTTAAAATATTTTAATGCTTCTGAGTTTTGAGTGTAAGCCATGTAAAAATTTAAACGTGGTATGTTAAAATATTTAGTGATAATCTCAGAAACACATATATCTGATACACAATGATTTGAAACTATGAAATAATCAACTAAATTCAAAAATTCATAATGACGTGGTTTTTGAGAATATAACCCTATACATGTCTGGGCAAAACTACATGTAGATGCAGGTAAATAATCATTACTTGCACTCATTAACTCATCAGTTCCTGCAAAACTCATCCTTAAAGGAATCAATCCTGCTGCATCTATTATCTCCTCAGGAATATTATCATGTCCCATAAACGCAATTATTTTTTTATTTTCTCGCTCTTTACGTTCTTTTAAATATCTTGAAAATTCAGACAAAAGTTTTATATGTTCCATTTTAATCTAGACTAATTGTAATTTAAAAATTATATGAATTTTATTCATTCATTTTATCTTGTGCGATAAGAGCTGCTCCAATCGCACCAGTAAGCTGAGGATATTCAGGGGTTACTATTTCAAAACCTAATTCTACTTCCAAATATTTTTTAACAGCAATATTTTGTGCAACACCTCCGCAAAATACTAACAACGGCGCTACTCCAATTCGCTTAGCCATCCCTGCAACTCTTCTTGCTATAGATTTATGAATGCCACTGGCAATATCTTGCTTGGAAGTTCCACGAGCAAATAAAGAAATAACTTCGCTTTCAGCAAAGACCGTGCATGTGGAGCTTATTGCTGCAGGATTATTAGATTTCAGAGCTAATTCTCCTATGCTTTCTATTGGGACTTCTAATGCATGAGCCATGACTTCAAGAAAACGACCAGTTCCTGCAGCACATTTATCATTCATTTGAAAATCAATGACATTTCCGTTCTTTTTTGAAATTAAAATTGCTTTACTATCTTGACCTCCAATATCAATGACTGAGTGTGCCTCTGGAAAAAAAAATTGAACTCCTTTAGCATGAGCCGTGATTTCAGTAATCCGGTCATCTGCTATATCTATTGAATTCCTTCCATATCCCGTAGACATTACAAAAACATCGCTACGTTTTAAGTTATTTTTTTCTAGTAGGTCATTAAATAAATTGTTTCCAATTCTTTTAAAATCATACGTAGATCTATCAATCCGATGATCAATCATCTCTCTATCATTCATTAAAACAAGTTTTGATGCTAAAGAACCAATATCAATTCCAATTGTTATCAAAATCCTTCTTCTCTTTTGACAATTTGTTTATCGTAGTTGTTCAAAATGTTATTTTTTAGAATTTATCAAATCATTAAAATTTATGTTTAATAAAATAAATGATCATTTAAGTTAAATAGTTCATATCAGATCATAACCAAGAAATATTACAACAACTATAATAGTTAAAATGAATGCAGCAAGCATTTGTAGTATATTTTTAATAATTGATTCTTTTGAAACGATTCCTAAATATATACCCAGAAAAATTATGCATGTGAAAATGATAATAAATGAAATAATAAAGATAATAATATTCGCCTCAATTACAAATATGAAAGGAATTAATGGGATCAAACCACCTAAAAACGGGGCTCCTCCATTAACAAATGCAACAATTACTCCTGCAAAACGTTCGGCTTTTTGACGAATAGATTTTACATTTTTTTTTTTTTTTACCTATATGAGTCATTTTTTTTAAATTTACTGGTTTTAACATTGCTTTTTTTAGTTCTTCTTCTTTTTTTTTCACATCCTCTTCTTCTACTTTAGCTATTTCAGTGATGACCATGGCTTTATTTAATTCATCTTGACTTTTTTTCTGTTCAGCTCTTTCGGATAAATATGAACCAGATATTCCTGAAATGAACATAGATATAGCAGTACTGATTCCAGGTAATATTACTAAAGCAGAATCAATAGTAGGATTAGCAGGATGTAATACAACAACAAAAAATCCTAATAGTATCCCAAGAATTGTTAAGGCACCATCATAAAAATTATTTATGAAATATCTTCGTGCAATTTTACTAAAATTAGTAATTTCATTATATGTCTTAATGGTCTTTCTAATTTTTGACATTTTTTTTAAATCTATCTCCTTTTAAGGAAGATAAAAACATTCCTAATCCGAATAAAATTATATATAAATATATGGAATCTTGAAATAAAAACTATTATTTTTGTTTTTCATTTTACGTCATTTATCAAAAATATTAAAAAATAGATTCATATTATAAAGTTTTTATTAAAAAACTTGTTAGGTAAATTGACCTAATATCAAAGTTATTATCAATGTTACTACACCTGCTACAACAAGATTAACTGCATAATAAACACGCCTTCCACCGGATATATTTCCAAGAAATACACCCAAGTAAATTAATAAACCTGCTAAAATTATATATGAGAATATAAAATGCATATATGATAATTCTAACCCTATGAAAAATGGTATTAAAGGAAGGACTGAACCTAATACAGGAGCTAAGCCATCTACAAGTGAAGCTATAATTGTAGCGAAATTTTCAGCTTTTTGAATAATACTTTTTTCTTTCTCTCTTTTTTTTTTTATATTTTTTAGCTCAATATATTTAATATTTATACTTCCGACCATTGCTTTCTGTATTTCAACATTATCAACTTTTTGTATTTCATCATCGAGAACCACCATTTCCTTCTTTAAATCTATCATTTTTTTCTTACGTTCAGCTTCTTCAGATAAAAATGCCCCCCATATTCCACTGATACCTATAGCTAGTGCTGTAGCCAAACCTGTGATCACAATAATTCTTGAAGTTATAGGTGTTCCCGCAAGATATGATATAAACATACCACTTACAATCCCCGCACATGTTAATGCTCCGTCGAAGCAATTATTAAAAAATTTGCGTCGTGCTATTATTCCAAGTTCACTAATTTTTCCATAATTTTTCCATTTATCTAAATTTTTTTTAAATCTCATAGCAACTAATCATTAAAAATTAACTTAAATGATAAAAGGTATATTTTTTGATATATGTATAATAATTTTCAGTGTTTTAATATTCTTAATTTTTCTTAATTACATAAATTATAATCTTATAAAACATAAATTTAAAAAATTTATAAGACTTAGAAAAAAAATTGGTTAAAATAATCAAGGTTTTCATTGAATATAAATCCAATTCTCTTTTCCGAAATAAAATATTAGGTTATTTTATTAGCAAGAATTTTTCCATTTTTATTAGAAAAATTTAGATATATAAAATCGTGAAATAAAAACTATTATTTTTATTATTTATTTTATATATTATAGTCAAACACATAAAATAAGAACATGATTTATAGATGAAGAAATTTAAAGAGCAATTAATAACCATGCTTATTGAACATTCTAAGATCATTTATTCAATAATCAGTGATATGGGAGTATATTATTCCAGTTGGGCTGGTTTAAATGGTTCAACCAAAGTAGATTTGGAAAAAAAAAAGAATAAAATGCTTTTATCAGAAGAAGATGGAGATACAATAAAGATCCGATTGATCAAAGAGTTTGCTGAAGCAGGCGCACAAGGTTTAGGAGATTACATTGCATTAGTTCTGAAAATGGATAATGTTATAAATACTGCACTTGAGTTTATTGATTTATTAGGGAGTATTGATAAAAATTTAAGTGATGAGATAAAGAAACGTTATCATAAACTCATTAATTCATCGATTTTAATGGCTGATGTGTTAAAGAAGACAATTAAAAGTTTACGTGATAAACCTGAAGTTGTTTTTGAAAATACAACGAAAATCCATGAAATTGAAAATGAAATCGATGAGATTTTTAGGGAGTTCTTGAATTATTTATATAGTGATGAGGATTTGGATATAAGAACACTTCTTAGAATTAGAGACAGTATAATTGTTTTAGAAGAACTTGCTGATAGAATTCACGATATAGCAGATGTTATTCGCGTTTTGCTATATCAATGAAAATTAATAAAAGTTAGTTTCTATTTTCAATTTTTTTCTACATTTAGAATTTAATCATATTAAAACCATATATAGAAATCTTTATACGCCATTAATATATTATTTAATTAAATAATACACAACAAAGTATTCATATGTTATATATTAAAAGTGAAATCTTATGAACAATAAAAAGAGAAAATTTTTACTATGGTTTGGGTTAATACAAGTATTGCTAGTTATAATTGCCTATTTATCAATTAATGGGCTTATACCATTTGCAGCAGCTCAAGATCCAAATGCTGATGCACTTTCTTCAGGAATTATAGCAATAGCAGCCTCTATTGCAGTCGGACTTTCTGTTTTGGGAGCGGGTCTTGCCCTTAAAACGGTTGCAACTGCAGCAATCTCTGCAATAACCGAACGTGAAGGATCTTTTGGACAAATTCTAGTACTTGTAGCTTTAGCAGAAGCCTTGGCCATTTATGGGGTTGTAGTGGGAATTTTATTGTTGCAAAAAATTCCATGATACTTTTTTTAGACATAACTATAAGAAGAAACTAAAAGGTGTTTGAAAAAAACGAGTATTGTAGTTCCAAGTTATGCTTATACATATGTAAGACTTGGTTATTTAAAAAATTTGATCATGGATGATTTTACTCTACAAAAATTAAGTAGATTTAAAGACATAAAAGATTTAATTGATTATATTAAGCCATATTATCCTGGATTAAAGATTAAAGCGTTTACGATTGAAGAAATTGAAAAAGCCATATATCACATCTATATAAAGCTTATTGGGCGGATATTGCTTTTATCCCCAGATAACTTGAGAAATTTTTTAAGAGTCTATCTATTAAGATATGAAATAATGAACGTAAAATTCTTGATACTTGGAGCTATAGTTGGGATGAGAGTCCATGAAAAAGAGATTAACATTAATTTTTTAGTTGAAAAATATTTAGAAAATACCAATTTCATAAACAATTTAATTAGTATTCAAAACTTAGAGGAAATACAGTTATATATGAAAGGAACAAGATATGAACGAGCGGTAAAAGAGGGAATTTTATATTTCAATAATACAAATGAAATATTTGTTTTAGAATCTTCTTTAGATCGCATTTATTATGAATCATTAATAAGAGAAAAAAGATTTTACAACAAAAAAGAAAAATTAATACTTCATACTTTTATTGATTTTACTACTGAAATTTATAATATTAATATGATATTTCGTGGAATAATAAATAATATCAATAAAGATTTATTAGCACAATTTATTATCCATAATTATCTGTTTTTAGATAATCAGAAAATATTGGAATTACTCTACCAAAAAAACACTGAAGATTTTATAAGTTTAATCGAGTTTTATTTCAAAAAAGATGGGAGAATTAACATATTTTTGAATAAAATTCAAATCAAGAGAGAACATTTTATTTGGTCAATTGAAGCATTATATCTCGAATATTTTTTTAAAAAACATCTGATAATTCTTGGTGATATCGAATTATCAACAATTTTCAGAATCACAGAATTATTACTTAAAAAGGAAAAGGAAATCAAATTCAATATATTGCCTAATGTTGTAAAAATTATCCACAAAAAGTATGAACAATTACAGTAAAAGTTAAAATAATAGATCGGATTAAAATAAAATGAAAATTTTCGAATGGGTTAAAGAAATTGAGGATGTTTATGATAAACTGATTGAAAAGGCAAAAATTGAAAATGAAAATAGCCTTGAGGCATTTAAAAAACAACAACTGGAAACTATAAATTTAAACCAGAAAAAAAATAGTGAATTTATGGATTCCACTATGAAAATTATTTCAGAGGAAATTAATAATGGATTGAAAAAACACACAGATGAATTTACCAAAGCTCTTGAAAATGTTAAAAATGATTATTATAAGAATAAAAAAAAGTTAATAGAGAAAATTATAAATCAATTTGGGTTTGATTTTGAATGAAAGGACAGAAAATTCATGTAATAGGTGTTGATGATATAAATATTTTATTTAGACTTTTGGGTATAAAAGGGACAGTTATTAAAGATGCTTCTGAATTTTTACACATATTTAAGGAAAAAATTAATAACCCCGCTATTGGAATGATAATCGTTGCTCTCAATTTACCTCAAGAGTTAATCGAATATATTATAGACTTTAAATTAAATAATATTTCACCATTTGTTTATTATTTACCTGATATTTTTCAACCAAATATCGAAAAAGAAGATTTATTTTTAGATCAAATTATTAAATCAATTAAAAAAATCATTGCATAATGGGTAATAAAAATTTCTGAAGAAACAAATTTAAAAGAGAGTTTTGGAAATTTAGGTAAATTTATGATTGATAAAGCTCAAGATGAAATAAAGAAAATGAATCAGAAGCTTTTATTTCAGAAAGCAGAATTAAAAAAAAAATATAAAACTGATTTAATCTCGGATATTCGAGAAACTCAAAAATCATTCGAAGAATATTGTGAACAATTTTTTAATGACTCTTTAAACTCTACTTTAATAGAACTGAATAACAAATTTCTAAATATAAAGCGAGAAATAGTAGAAGAATTAAATAATGAAATAATTAAATTAACAAAAGAAAAAATCAAAAGTGATTATTCGAAATATATAAATTACCTAATTGAAAAGATTAAAGAAGTTATAAAATTAATTAATGTAAATTTTCCTGCTAGCATAATATTTAACTCGAGAGATTATGAATATTTTCATAATGAAAATAACTTCAAAAAAATTCAGGATTTATTTAAGTCATCTCTAAAAATTAAAAAAAGTCCCAATGATTTTATAGGAGGTTTTATAATGGAAATTTCTAAGCTAAATCTCTCCTATAATAGTACTATTGAAAATATATTAAATAAGAATTCTTCTCTTTTTGAAATTGAGCTCTCAAAGATCATCTCAGATGAAAAAATTGAAAAAATTAAAAATAGTTTAACTGAGTTTATTAACAATCAAAAAATTGAAATAAACATAATAAAAAGTCAATTAAATAACTATGAATAAATTGAAGAATAATCCTAAATTTGGCTACATTTCAGCAATTAATGGATCCTTAATTGAAATTAAAGGTTTTGAAGATGAGATTCAAATTCATAATATGATTGAAGTAGTTGAACATAATATTATTGGTGAGGTAATACAGATCTATTCAAATCGTGTAATTGCACAATGTTTTGAAAATACTAATCTGTTAAAATTGAAAGATAAAGTGATTGATCTTAAAGAACCGATATCTATGGAATTAGCACCAGGTTTATTAGCAAACATTTTTGATGGTATTCAAAGACCATTAGAAAGTATTTTTTCTAAATTAAAAGGGAATGGTTTTTTAGAGAGAGGTATAAAATTACCTTCATTATCGCGTACAAAGAAATGGCACTTCGTTCCAATGAAAAAAAAAGGAGATAAAGTCGAAGCAGGAGATATTATTGGTACAGTTCAAGAAACACTTCTTATCAAACATAAGGTAATGATTCCCCCAGGTATTTTTGGTAATTTAACTTTTATTGCAAATGAAGGAGATTTTACAATAGTTGATGAAATTTATAAAATAAAAGATTCTACAGAAGAAAAATCATATAGTATGTTACAGAAATGGCCTATAAATATTAATAGACCATATAAAAAAAGAATTAAACCCATGGAACCTCTAATAACTGGATTGAGAGTTATAGATTTATTATTTCCACTTGCAAAAGGTGGGACTGTTGCGGTACCAGGAGGTTTTGGAACAGGGAAAACCGTTATTCAGCAGAGTTTAGCTAAATGGAGTGATGCTGATGTAATCATTTATTGCGGTGTTGGTGAGCGAGGTAATGAAATTGCAGATGTGTTATCCCAGTTTAAAGAAATTATAGATCCTAAGAGCGGTCGCCCTTTATTAGAAAGGATTGTTATTATTGCAAATACTTCTAATATGCCTGTTTCTGCTCGAGAGGCAAGTATTTTTTCTGGAGTCACAATAGGAGAATATTATAGAGATATGGGTTATAATGTTGCTGTTTTAGCAGATAGTACTTCACGTTGGGCAGAAGCTTTAAGAGAAATCTCCGGTTTATTAGAAGAAATGCCCGCAGAAGAGGGTTATCCCGCATATTTACCTTCTAAACTTTCAAGCTTTTACGAAAGAGCTGGTTTAGTTCATATTTTGGGTAGTCATCAATCTGATAGCGAAAGATTAGGTTCCTTGACAATAATAGGTTCAGTTTCACCTCCCTCAGGAGATTTTAGTGAACCTGTTACAGCTACTACTAAACGTTTTGTGCAAGCATTTTGGGCTTTGGATGCCGCTTTAGCTTATTCGAAACATTATCCCGCAATTAATTGGTTACGTTCTTATTCTAATTATCCAGACTATCTTTCTGATTGGTGGAAGGAAAGAGACTATGAATGGGAGGAATTGAAAAATATGGATTGGAATAAATGTAGAATTCAAATAAATACGATATTATCAACCGAAAATGAATTAAAAAATATTACTCAATTAATTGGTAAGGAAAATTTACCAGAAGACCAACAATTAATCCTTTTTATTGGAAATCTAATTAGAAATAGTTTTCTCATTCAAAGTGCATTTGATAAAATTGATTCATTTACTCAAATTAATAAATTATTATTTCATATCAAATTATTACTTCTCCTTTATGATGAAGGAAAAGAGCTTCTTAAATCTGGATTTTTAATGGAAGATATCACAAAATTTGGAGTAATTGATGAAATTCTAAGAATTAGTACATCCATACCTAATGAAGAATATGAAAAAATCTTAAAAATAAAAAATAAATTGCTAAAAGAAATTGAATCATTAAAAATGATGTTTGGTGAAAGTCGTGAGCGTCTCATATAGTAAAATAGAACAAATTATTGGTCCCTTAATATTTTTAAAAAATCAACATGATATCGAATATGGGGAGCGTGTTCTAATTCAAACCAGTAATGGACAAATAAAAAATGGAGAAGTCATAAAAATTAACCAAGAATTTATTGTCATTGAAGTTTTTGAAGATACTATGGGTTTGTCTGCAAGTAATTCAGAAATTATTTTTACCGGAGAACCCTTTAAAGTCGAAATATCTAAAGATATGTTAGGAAAGACATTTAATTCATTTGGAAAACCAATTGACGTCAAAACGAAAGAAATCTTAGATCTAAACATCGTTGCTGATGTGGTAAGAGACATAAATGGGTCGCCAATTAATCCCTTTGCTCGCGAATATCCCTCTGATGTCATACAAACTGGTATTTCTGTAATAGATGGACTATTCACTTTAATAAGAGGTCAAAAATTGCCAATTTTTAGTGGTCAAGGAATTCCTCATAATAAATTAGCAGCTCAAATTGTTACTCAATCAAAAGTTTTAACTGAGGAATCTTTTCTAATTATTTTTTGTGGGATTGGAATTATTCAAGATGAGGTCTCTTATTTCTTAGAACGGTTTGAAAAAAGCGGAAATCGAGAACGTATTATTTCATTTATAAATTTTGCGGATGATAGCATAATGGAAAGGTTAATAATTCCGAGGGTTGCTTTAACAACTGCAGAATATTTTGCTTTCGAAAAAGACATGCACGTACTTGTAATATTAACTGATATGACAAATTATGCTGAGGCATTAAGAGAATTAAGTTCCGCAAAAGAAGAAATTCCAAGTAGAAAAGGATATCCAGGATATTTATATTCTGACTTTGCATCAATATTTGAAAGGACTGGAAAAATAAAAGGTAAAAAAGGATCTATAACACAAATTCCGATTTTAACAATGCCAAATGATGATATCTCACATCCAATTGCTGATACAGCTGGTTATATAACCGAAGGGCAATTAGTTTTAGATAGAAATTTATATAAAAAAGGCATTTATCCTCCATTTGAAGTTTTAGCGTCTATTTCTAGATTAATGAAAGATGCTATAGGAAAAAAAAATACTAGGGAAGATCATGCTGACGTAAGTTCCCAATTATTGGCTTCATATTCAAGTGCACTTGAAGTTAAAGATCTTATCTCCATTATAGGAGAAGATGGATTAAATCTTGAACAAAAAGCTTTAATTAAATTTGGGCAATTATTTGAGAATGAATTCTTAAATCAAGGATATTCTGAGAATCGTAATTTTGAAAAGACATTAAATATTGCTTGGAATGTACTTTCAGTCTTACCATTAAGTCAACTTTTTAGAATTCATGAGAAATTTATTACTAACTATTATAAAGAAATGGTGTAATTTTATTAGTTTTCGAGAAGTTAAACCTACTAAAGCAAATCTTATAAATTTACAAAAACGCTTGAGTTTTGCAAGAAGAGGAAAAAATTTTTTAGAGTTTAAAAGAGAAATGTTAATGTTTCAAGTTAAAAAAAATTATTCTGATTATGTATCTTACAGAAATGAATTTATTCAACTATTTAAGAATACATTGAAAAAATTAAATCAAACCTATAAAGAAATGGGCAAAAACAATGTGATTATGATTAGTAAAATAAGCACTATTCAATATAACCCTAAAATCGATATAAAACATGTCAGAGACATTGGAATAAACGTTTCAAAAATAAATTATGAATTAATACAAGAAAAAGAGCTCCCTGCGTATTCATTTGAAAATTCCAGCCATTATTTAGATGAATTAATGGTTTTATTAAAATTTTTTTTTGAAAGACTAATCAAATTAGCAGAAAAAGAGGATTCAATGCTTACTTTTGCGTATCATTTTAAAAAAATAGATCGACGTATAAATGGATTAGATAATATTATTATTCCTAACTTACAAGAGGATATTAACAAAATAAAAAAAATTTTAGAAGAATTAGAGCGAGAGAGTTTTGTTCGTTTAAAAAAAACTAAAAATTTAATAAATAAAAAACTTGCTGCGAAAATAGGAAATAAACAATGAAAGATTCTAATTTAATGTGTTTGTTTAAGGTCATAATACTAAATGATGAAAAAGATAACTTTTTGAATTATCTAGCAGGATTGAATTTAGTTCATATTAAAGAAAATAAAAAAACTACAGTTAAGGAGAAAATTACTGATAAAAATACTTTAGAGCAAAAGGTCAGAAAATTAAGTGATAATTTAAATTCATTTTTTGATAAAATTGGAATTTCAGAGAATACTTTTGAGAATTATAAAATTAAAACAGAATCAAGATCAAAATTTAACGTTAAAGATTTAGGTGAATTGATATATCATATTTCTGATGAATTAAATTTTTTTATAAATAGATATAATGAATTAGAAAGATATATTGCAATAGCTAAGATCGAATTAGAGAACTTGACATTAATCAAAAAAAGTTACATCTTTCTAGAAAAATTTAATTTGAAGAGGAGTAGTTTATCTGTCTTTAATCATTTAGATTTTAAAGTTTATTCAACTTTTAAGAAAAATATTGAAATTTTAAATCATCTATTAAATATTACTGAATTTCCAAATGTTTATCAAATTTCCTCAATTTCAGATGAAAGTATCGTATTTTATGTTATCTATCCAAAAGATCATGAAGAAGAATTAAAAAATAGGATAAATATAATTCATGCTGAAGAAATACCTATATTAAAAAAGTACCTAACAACTGAGGGAATAAATTTTACCAGAATTGTAAATGAATTAGAGATTGTAGAAAATACGCTAGCCAAAGATGAAAAAGAAATAAGAAAAATTAGAGACGATAACCTGCATAAATTTGCTGCATTTAATGAAATAATAAATAATATTGAACAATATCTATGGGCAGAAAAACAGTTTGAAGAATACTCATCACAATATTCTGCTATTGAATTTTATGCCCCTTTAAGAGTTAAGGATAAATTAATTTATGGTTTAAATTCAAAATATAAAGAAAAAATCCAAATAGAATCTTCAATCTTAGCAAAACATCCTGTTAAACTCAAAAAAACAAAAAACAAGGAAATAAAAATTGATAAGATAAATAAAGTAAAAAGTGCAGAAACATATTCTAATTTGGATGACATTGAAGAAATTGATTCAAGTCAAGAAAAATCAACTCCAACTTTAATAAAGAGACACTCATTTTTTATAAGACCATTTGAAAGTCTAACGAAAATGTATGGTGTTCCCTCATATGCAGAGGTTGATCCAACACCATTTTTAGCGATAACATTTCCTGTTTTATTTGGCTTAATGTTTGGAGATATTGGACATGGGATGGTACTTATCATTGCCGGATTACTTGGGGCCTTGATTTTTAAGAGGAAAAAAGGAAAGACCTTTTATAACTTTTGTTGGATTATTTTTTACTGTGGTTGGGGTGCCATTTTAGGAGGATTATTATATGGTGAATTTTTCGGTGGTGAATACATATTTAATTTAAAACTAATAGGAATTTGGGAAAATCCTTTAGGAGAAAATTTAACTTATACTCTTTGGTTCGTTATTTTGGTAGGAGTATTTCATATAAATCTGGGATGGACCATACAAGCTTTTAATTATTGGAGACAACATCGTAAATATATGGCTTTTTCTGATTCAATAGTAAAGATTTTGCTTCTTTCTGGAGGAACTTATCTTTTATTTTTCTATGGTTTTGATATTAATTCTTGGACAAGCTTTCCTTACCCTATTTTATTACCTTTAATTCCAGGATTGTTACTAATAGTTTTAAAGCCATTAGGTAAAGTTTTGGGTGTATCCTATTTAAAAACAGAATCATTTGGAAGTTTAATGGGTGAAGGATCATTAGAAGCATTTGAAACGCTATTATCCGTTCTTAGTAATGCGGCATCCTATATAAGATTGTTAGCTTTAGCTTTAGCTCATCTAGCATTACTGATCACGATTGAAGCACTGGTAAATCTGATTTCAGGAGGGGGAATTGCCGAGATTTTCAGAATTATTGTCCTGATCCTTGGAAACTTTCTTGTGATTTTAATAGAAGGATTACTTGCTTTTATTAATAATTTAAGGTTGCATTTTTATGAGTTTTTCTTCAAATTCTTTAAAGGTTCTGGAATTGAATTCACTCCCTTTTTTTTAAATAATCAATATTCTGAAATCGTGTTTAAAGTTGAAGAGGATATCGTTTCGGAAGAAATTGAAAAGGAAATTGTTTCCAAAATAGATGAGAGTTATGTTATGGATGCAAAAAAATATCTTAACGATAAATTTTCCTAGTTTAATTTCCTATAATTTATCAATAAAAATATTTGTTAACAATGAGCGAACAAAATAATAATGATAATAACAAATATAATATAAGAATTAGGTCAATTATTTTTATACTATATGTCTTATTGCTTTTTTACCTCTTCTTAGTCTTTATAAATATAGGAATGAATGCAATTTTAGTTATGGTAATATTAATCTTTTTTCTATTATTGATGATTGGTCCTATATTCTACGGTTTTAAAAGTCCTTTTTATTCTAGATTGTTTCAAAAAAAATCAAAAAAAGTATGGACTGAAAAACAAAAAAAAATAGATCCTTCCAAATCAAAAACACCAAGACCGTTTGGAACTGAAATAAAATTTCGAAAACCATTAATTCGTAAATGTCCAGGTTGTGGTATGACCGTTGCGAATTTTGTAAAAAAATGTCCTCAATGCGGTACTATTATTATGAGTTAGGGCTTAAACCATTCAAAAAAATAATAAGAGCAAGTCAGAGGGTTAGCAATGACAAATTTTTTCCTCACTGAAGTTGCTAATCTACCTGCTCTGACCATATCAATAGCCGATATTTTTGAATCATTAGGTAAAACATGAACAATGAAAGAAGAATGTTCTAATCCTGGTCCTCTTTTATAAACAACAAAATCTGCTCCAAATTTTAATCCTGGTCGGGGAACATATCCTTTTTCACGCAGATCTTTATAAATAATATATTTATCTTCAAATTTATGGTGAATAGTTTTAGCCAACTCATAAAATTCATCAGAGGATAAAAATTTTTTACTCTTGACATCAAAAATGGTTATTTTATCTTTAGAAATTAAATAGTATGCTTCTATTAAAGAAAGTTCTGAGGGACGTCGGAAAAATTCTATCCTTGGTTTAGCTATACCTAAAGGACTACCAAAAAAATTGTATTTTACATAAAGATACGAAGCATGAACAGGATCAAATACTATAACTCTCGAATTTATCAATTTTGTGGGTATCTTTTCAAGGATATCAAAAACTTCGGGTATCTTTTCTTCTTGAATATCAACTGAGTCGTTTTCTTTATTCATGTTTATATGGTATTTTATTTATGATAGCTTATTAAATTATATAATAAAAGATATGATTTATTCATAGTAAAACTTATGATAGATTTAAATTCTTTAAACTAATAAGTTAATAAGTTTATCTAATTGATCTCATCTCTTTTTTTATATCCTAACCATATTTTTTTAAGTTTAACTATTATTATTTTAAATATTGAATTATATTGTTAGGTGGAAAAAAATGGTCCTAAGAAAAGCACATCTTGCAGGGGGATGGTATCCCGGAAGTCATGAAGGATTATTGAAAACATTAGAGGAATGTTTTAAAAATAAAGAATTTGGACCTGGGGAACTACCAACATGCTTAAATAAAAGCGAACGTAATATTATTGGTGCTGTATCTCCTCATGCTGGAATAAAATATTCTGGAGATTGCGCTGCTTTCAGTTATCTGAATTTATTCAAGGAAAAAATACCTGATACAGTTATTATAATCGGTTTTTATCATCGAGAATTCGGTCCAGATGCGATCTTTATTGATGGTGAATGGGAAACACCAATAGGAAATATACCTATTGATAAGGATCTTGGTGAAATAATAATATCAAAAACAGATGTATTAGTCCCTAAAGAATCAGTATTTATTCGAACTGATGAGAATAGCATAGAACTTCAAATGCCTTTCATAAAATATTGCGCTATGAACTTGAACAAGGAAACTAAAGTATTACCAATTAAAATCATGACACATGACTTCGATAAATTAAATAAAATTTCTCAAGTGTTAGCAGATGTAATAAATTCATCGAATAAAGATATAACAGTAGTAGCCTCTTCTGATATGAGCCATGAATCCATACAGAATGAAAAACAACTCAAGGAATTTAAAGATAGGGATCTTAGTATAATAAAGGAATTCGAAAAATTAAATCCCGAATCAATAATAAAATTAGTTGGAAAAAAGAGTATATGTGGACTGCACACGATAACATTGCTAATTCTTACGTGTCAGAGATTAAATGCTTTAAAAGGTCAATTAATGAAATATTATGCAAGTGCTGAAAAGTATGGTATTGGAGGATATTGCGTCGGATATTTTTCAGGTATAATTTCAAGATAGGTTTATTTATGACTAGAATAAAATTTTAGTAAAATATTAAAAATTAATCCAATATCTTTTTTCATATTATAAAAGTATAGAAATTTTTAAATTTTTTAACTGGAATCTAAGTTATATCTATTCTTTTGAGAAAAAAAGTCGCTACGGTTAAACAAATTACTGAGATGATTATAAGAATTAAACAAATCTCTGTAGGTGAGAAGTTTAGAGATATTATTTCAATATCAATTAATTGAGTTACTGAACTTGTTAAAGAACTTATTCCTCCCCCTGTATTAGAAATCCAAGACATTCCTAACTGTTCACCGTAATAGGAAAACGATAAAAGAAGCGGCCATTCATTTCTGAAAAGTATAGGAAGGAAGCTAATAAAGGCAGGTATGACCATGAATAATAATATTGGAATGAATATTGCAAGACCAGGCTTTTTAGATATCGAAGTTAATAACATTCCTATTGTGGTAATTGGAATTAATGTAATTATACCAATTATGAATACATAACCTCCAATAGAGAGAATTTCCATTATATATGATTGCTCTACAAAGAAAATCCCGCTCAAAACAATTGAAATTGCTGATGACATCGACAATAAAATGACTATTAAGAGAAAAGTTAATGTTTTTCCCCATAGAATTTCCCAGCGTCTTGCTGGTTTACTAAGAAACCATGATAACGAACCATTCTTTTTTGAATTAATAATTGAAGTAGCAGTAAAAAAGATTGAAAAGGCCATGCCAAAATATAAATAGAAAAAACTAAGAATCATACTAATCATCAATCGAATTGTATCAATCCCCAACATTCCAGATAGTTGTTTAATAGTACTAAATATTATAAGAAGAATGATTCCTGGAGCCGCTGAAATCCCCATGAATATTAGAATTTTAACTTTACTATCGATTAATTCTTTTTTAAATATTACAGGTAATGAACTAAAATATCCACGCTTTTGTTTATATCGTAATAACATTATAGGAACAAATACAGCCATACCTGCAATTAAAGCTCCAATCAAAAAGATTGGCCATTGAAATGCGGGATATTTAATTATCTCTATTGTTATTTCTGACGTGTAGTTATTTCCAAACTTATCAATAGATATTAAAGTAATATTATGCTCACCAGCGATTGGAATATCCATTATTAAGCTTCCGGAGTAAGTATCATGATATCCTGAACCGTCAATTTCAGCATATAATTGACCATCTAGTAATATTTGGAATGTAACATTCATGAATCCATCTATTATTGGATTGTCCCATCCTGTCCATGTGAAATTTATTGAATTTTCGGATGTCTGATATCCAAATCCCGTGAGCCCCAATTCAGCAATAATTGATTGGAAACCATATCCAATTGGACCCGTGATAATGTTAAAGGGTATGGCGAAATCACTCATAACTGTTATTGTTGAATTATTAATTGATGTTCGAGATAATCCATACAAAGCAACAGTATTTATCAAAGAATTATTAATTAATACATCTCCTTCAATTCCAAAATCACTAAATCGAAGTAATGTACAATTAATTATTGTGAGGTTTGCAGAATTAAATTTCAACATTTTTGTTGAAGGACTTTGACATGAGGAAATTACCAAAGTAGAATGATCGCGGCCTTGAATATCACTTCCTATTGTTGAATTATTAATATTTACGTTTGAATTATCTGAACAAATAACATTTCCTGTAATATTAGAATTTGCACTAATAAAAAGAGTTCCGAAATCAATCACATAAATACTACCTTGAACTGTAGAATTAATTATATACACGGTTGCGCGTTCTCTAATCAATATTTCCTCATTTATAATTGTATTTTGATGAGTAATATTATCAAATTCTTTATATTCAAGAGCTGTTTTTAATGGTAAATTTGAATTATTTTGGGGATTTTTATTAAGGTTTAGAAATATCGTAGTAACATTAAATAAAGAAAATGATAAGATGACTCCTAAAAAGATGGTGAGAAAAATTTTATGCTCTTTAATTATTTTCTTTAATTTATTCACTTTTCTCCTCTCTTCTAATTTCTTTTTTATTTATAGCTTTCAAAAAAATTTGCTCTATTTCAAATTCCGAGGATCGAAACTCGCTAACTGCTATATTGTTTTTTAAGGAGATATCTGCGATAGTCTGCCAAGCTTTTTCTAATTGGTCGGTCTCAAAAATCAATGCATTACTTTCTTCCGAAATAGTTAGCACGAGTGGTTCAAGAGATTTACGAAACATTTCATTATTTGGTTTAAGTCTTACTAATTTTCTACCTAATTTTTTATTTAACTCATCAAGAGAACCTTCCATGACAAGATGACCTTCATTGATGATTCCAATTGAATCAACATTCATTTTTTGAATTTCTGGAAGAACATGTGTAGATATAAAAATTGTTTTCCCTTCTTTGCGTAAATCATTGATCAAATTAATCATAGCATTTCTTCCAAGAGGATCAAGATTAGAAGTGATTTCATCTAAAATAAGCAATTCAGGATCATTCATTAAGGCTTGAGCTATTCCAAATCTCTGTTTCATGCCAGCAGAATATTTTACAATTGCGCGATTTCTAGCTTCAGTTAAATTAACTAGTTTCAATAAATCTGAAATACGTTTGTCTATCTCTTGCTTAGACATATGAAAAATAGAACCAATATATCTTAGTAATTTGTCAGCGGTCATTCCTAGAAAATAAGTAGGATGTTCTGGGACATATCCTAAACGTTCATGAATACTCATATTTTTATTACCTGTAATGTCCTCTCCGAATATTTCAATATGCCCAGATGTTGGGAGGAGAGATCCTATAAGCATCTTTATTGTTGTAGTTTTTCCCGCTCCATTTGGTCCTAAAAATCCATAAATACCTTTTGAAATTTCTAAATTCAAATTATCAACTGCTAAAAGCTTTCCATACTTCTTAGTTAGGTTGAATGTTTGAATAATTGGAGTTTTCATGATTAAAGATTATGGAATAATGATTCCTGTTTTTATACAAATTTTTTGTTTTTTATATTATTTATGGTAAATTATTTAAAAATTTATAGAATCTTATCAGTCTCTATTCCACCTATATAATTTTAGTATTCCTTTCATACTTCTTATATTATATATACAAGTCAATTTAAACGTCTCTGTATTGCTATAATGCATTCTTACCATTTAATTTGTAATGGAAAAGATAATTCAAAAGATTTTCATATAAATATGTTTATAAATTAACACAGTTAGTTACTTAATAGGAAATATCAATCGTATAAGATTATGGCATGACTTTAAAATGTTAGAGAAACTCCAATATCATGAAATTGACAATTTCAATCAAGAAAGAATGCAAGAAATGATTGAAAACATCTTACATGACAATTTAGACTATAAAACAAGAGCTGTCAGATTAGGAAGAAGAATAATTAAAATAAACTATTATGATCCAAAAGTTGCATATAATTTACAGGGAGATAATAAAATCTTAATATTGCAGGATCCTAATAAAAAGTGTCATGTGAACTTTCAAGGTAAGTTAGAACCGACTCAAATTTCAAATGTATGGAATGAAATAAAAAGAAAAATATCAAATTCTCAGATCATTACAGATCAAGAGAAAATTATACTTACAAGGGAGGAAGTGATCTATGAAATCATTGAAAAAATTGAAGGAAGGAAAATAAAAATAGATACTTTAAAAGTTTTAGATTATATTGGAGAATTCCAACAAAAATATCAGAGATTACCTTATAAGAATGAAATAGATCAAATTGTTAAAGAATATATTGGATCTCATGAAGTTGAAAAAAAAGTGGAACTTAAGATAGAGAAAAAAAAGAAGATTTCTCCAATAAAAAATAAAATTCTAACCCGGAACAAATCTGATAATACTTCAGGAAATATACTTGTTATTCCAAAACCCGTAGGTCGAAGGCTTTGTCCTCATTGTGGTAATGTTTCAACCTATAAAATTCATGAGAATATTGATAAAAGTTATATCTTATGTGCGTATCCACGAGTTTATGGTAAGAGGTATTATTGTGATGGTTGTCGGGGTATGTGGCGTGAGAAATGATTAGTTATTGTTATAATAGAAATTTATAATAAAGACTTTAAGCAACTTGTAACAAATATAAATCAAAATGTAAACTTATAAAAATAAATTTATCTAAAATACAATATAATAATCATTCTCTTCTTAATAACGATTTAAAATTTTAAATTTAAACCAAATAAATAGAAGAACAATTGAGCCAAATGCCAAAGGAAAGCGATAATGTAAAGGGTTTTGCGGATATAATAAGTGAAAAAGCACATTCAGAAGGAGAACAATCAGTAATAGGAGATTTCATAAAACGCATACAGAAAATTGAGGAAGAAAATACTAAATTAAGAAATACAATTAAACAAGATATTGAATTAATAGCAAAAACGGAAGAAATCGTAAAAAAAGCTATTATTGATAAACAAAATTTAGAAAAAGGGATATCTGAAAAAGATAAAGAGCTTAAAAGAAAAGATGCAGAAATTTCACTGCTGAAAATTGAATCAACAATGCCCTTACCTGATAAACCTCGTTCTCAAGAATTATTATCTCAAAGTGATCTTCAGGTTAATCAATCTTTAATTGAAGATTTACAAGAACAATTAGAACTTAAGAAAAAACAAATTATGTCTTTCCAAAATACTATCAAGAATAATGAATCAAGAATCGAAGAATTAGAAAAAGTAAATGAATCTTTAACAGGCCAATCAATATCAAGAGGAACAAGTGGATCAGATCGTTCTGGTTCTCAATTAGCTTCACTCGTGCAAGATCTTCAAACTGAAATCAACCGTTATAAAAGCAATATTAGCAGGTTAAAGGCAGAAAATGAAGAACTCAAAGATGCTATTAAAAAGGGTGGAAAAACGCTTGAGAATGAAGCCATTAAGCAACTAACTATTGAAAATGAATCTCTTTCGAATCAACTTTCAGATATGGAACAGATAAAAAGTAAAAAAGATAAAAAAGAAAAATTAAAAGAACTTTATCAAAAAATAGCAGAAAAAGACCATCTGATTGAACGATTGGTAAAATTAACTGAAAAGGAGGATTCAGAGCCAGCTGGAGAAGCAGCAGCTCCTGTCTCGGGATTGGTTGAAGAATTACAAAATAAAATCAATAAATTAAGCCTTGCTTTGAAAGAAAAAGATAGTATAATTTCTAAGCTTAAAGGAAAATAAACTCCAAAAGCATTAAATCATTGTTATATTGTAAATAAACATAAATGAGAAATAAAATCAATAAAATATTTTCTATATTATTTATAGGACATTTCTCAAAAGATTCAATTATAAAAAACAATATACAATATGAACCTACAATTGGAGGAAGTATCTCATTTGGGTCTTTAAGCTTGAAGACTTATGCAAGAAAAATAAATGTTCGAATCGTTTCTAATTGTGGTAATAAAAATTTTAGTCCTTCGTTATTAGATCTTTTAAGAAAAAAAGAAATTGATCTTAAAGGGATTAAATGGTTCAATACAGAAAATACATCTTTTATATTGGAATATTTTAGTAATTCAAGAACATTAACTTTAAAATCAAAAAGTCCAAACTTGAATTTTTTAGATATCCCCGAAAGTTATTTACACAATCCTCCAGATGCAATTATCATTGCTCCTTTATGTAATGAAGTTTCAGGTGATTACATAGAGACCATTTTAAAACAATTTCCAGATGCTCTAATTGGAATTGATTTACAAGGATTTATACGGAAATTTAATGAAAAAGGAGAGGTATTTTATGCTTCAGATAAAGATCTTATTAATTATATATATAAAATAATAGATCTTGTTGGAGAGCGATTAATTTTAAAAGGTTCTGAGATTGAAATGAAACTTTTAGCTGGTAATGGGGACGATTTAAATAAAATCATGTCAAAATTTGATAATTCTAAATTAAAAGGATTATTCATAATGACTTTAGGAGAAGCAGGTTCCATGTTAATAAAATCTAGAAAAAAAATACTAAAAATTCCTGCTTTCAAACCTAAAGTTGTAAAAGATGAAACGGGTGCTGGTGATGTCTATTTAGCAATTTTCATCTATGAATATTTAAACTCTGATAAAACTTGGCCTTCTGTAAAAAAATGTGCACTTCTAGCATCCTCAGCAGCATCTTTTCTCGTGGAAGAGATTGGACCTTCAGGTATTAAAAAAAAGAAGAAAGTATTATATAGATTAAATAAGAAAAACTACATTAAAAGAGGTAATTTAAATTCATATTAATATTCACATTGCTGTAGGTTTAATAATAGCTTCAATTTTTCATCATATTTTTGGATTTGATATATTTCAATTCATGTTTATTGTAGTATGTGCTTTTGTAGCAGATTTTGATATAATTTTTTTAAAATTTACAAAAGAAGATAACCATAGAATGTTTTTTTCTCACTCCATTTTTCCAAGTTTGATATTATTCGTAAGTGGAATTTTATTTAATTCTTATTTCTTGAATATTTGTGGAGTAGCATGTCTTTCACATGTATTTATTGACACTATTGATTGGGGCACAAATGTATTTTTCTTTAAAAGAAAAATAATTGGATTCAAATTCTTAATAACAAAAGAAGAATTTGATAATATAGAGAGCTATCTAGTTAAATATAAAGTAGCTAGATCCTTTTTTGATTTCAGGTATTATCAAAGTAAGTTAATGATGACTTTAGAAATAGGATTTTTCTTAGCTATGATGGTTTTTATGATATCTTTCTCATTAGTATTTATTTTGATGATAATGTTATATTTTATTGGATTTGTACTACATCTATTTACCCATTATCGATTAAAGGCTATTGAGGAAACTTAATCTCCAATTCCATCTTCTTTAATAGTAAAAATAGCCTCATCCTCAGGTAAGTGAGGTGCATCTATGATCTTGGCTACACGTTGGTCGCCTTTTCCTTTTCTTAAATATATCCGTATAGTTGCTCCATGTGCTATGATATTACCTCCCGTATGTGTCAATGGATTTCCATAGAATACATCAGGTTTAGCAGATACTTGATTTGTAAAAATAACTGCTAATTCATCATATATTTCAGTTAAACGTAATAGATCATGAATATGACTATTTAAGACCTGCTGTCGTGTAGCTAACGTACCTCTCCCTATATATTCACTACGAAAATGCGTTATTATGGAATCAATAACAATCAATTTTATATTTTTTTCATCTATGAGCTTTGGAGTCTCTCGAATTAAAAGGACTTGATGATTACTGTTATAAGCTCTTCCAATCGTTATATTTTTAAGGACTTCATTATAATCTAAGTCTTTTCCTTCAGCCATTTGAATGATCCTTTCAGGTCGAAAAGTACCTTCTGTATCGACATATAAGGCATTTCCTTTAAGACCACCTTCTTCATAGGGTAATTGAACATTTACACAGAGTTGATGGGCTAATTGTGTTTTACCTGTTCTATATTCACCAAAAAGCTCAGTTAAAGCCCCAGGCTCTATACCTCCAGATAAAATATCGTCCAAATTAACACTTCCAGTATGAATCCTATTTAATTGTTTTCTTTTTTCCCATATTTCTTCAGCAGATTTAAAACCCAATTTTTCCATATCTTGGGCTGCTTTAATAATTTTATTAGCTGTTTTTTCCCCAATTCCCGCATCAATAAGTTTAGAGATTGGAGACATAGCAAGAGCTTTAACAGAAAGGATTCCCTCCTCTTTCAGCTTTTCTAAAGTGACATCTCCTATTCCTGGAAGATCTTTCAATTCGAATGATGATTTTAGTTCATTATTATTATTATTAGATGATTGGATTGATTTTTTAGCCATAATGGTTATTTTTAATACTTTTAATTTGAATATTATTTATATATTACAAACTAAGTATATATAATATTAATATTATTAATGAAAGAAAAAAAAAATGATTTTTTTTTTATTTCAACCGCTTTTCGTAATAACTAACAATAAAATAAAAAGGATAACACACATTAAAAATGCTAATACCCACATTGCAGGACCTGGAAGCCAGATAAATCCTAGAAATAGAAATGGTAAATAAAAGATAATAGAAATTACTACAATTACGGGTAAAGGTACTTCTTCATCTTTGATATCTAATATCAATGGGATTATTGCTAATAATACCATCAATGTTGCTGCAACTTGAAAACCTACTCTAATACTTGGAGAAGTTTCAAGATGTACGTTGGGTAAGAAGAAAAACCACAGTGGTTCAAGAGTAGGATCATTAAGGTAAAGTAGAGGTATCGCATTAGGAAGTATTGCTGAAATAATTAATTGAACGAACATTCCAAGCAACAAAAATAGGATAATATCATCAAATTCTTTACTCTTGCGATATACAAAAATCAAATCACGCAATAAGCACACATCTAATAATATAAACCAGACTAGAAACACTGTCATGGAATTAATACTGTAGAATATACTTCCATAAACTGAAGTTAATCCCCATAAATAATTAATAGGAAGGAGTATTACTAAGTAAGCTAAGTATGAATATTTCTCGTTTCTTTTGAATAAATCAAAGAATAGGAATACACCAAATATCACAAAAAACGTCGCAAGCAAAATTATATAATATACGTCCAAGTCAGCCATAATTCTTCAACATTAAATAAGTTATTATTTTTTTTAATTAATAATATTATATGATATCATACATTTAAAATTACATCTACATTTTAATTATCAACTTTTCTATATTTGATACTAATTTTTGAGCTTTCTCAATGTCATCTGATTCCCCAGAGAGAAGGATTATATTACGAGATAATGCAGTTTTTATAGTAACACAAACACCATTACTAATGATTTTAATTTCGTTTAAAATGTCGTGATATTTAAATCCATTATTCTCTGCCATGGTTCTCAAGCGATCATGGATATTATCAACCAATTCTTTTGAAACAGGAACCGATTTATTAATTTTTTTCCCTTTCGGAAAACCTCTCGTAAGAGAACTGATTAGATCTTCTTGAAGACTCATAATTTCAAGTATTTTTAGTAATATAAAATTTCCATCACTTATAGGAGCTAATTGAGGAAAATAAAACTTCAACGTATCAGCAGCAGCAAAACAAGCTCTATCTTCCCTAATTCTTCTTGAAATCTCTCCAGGATAATTCTCCACCTGTTTTATTGGATATCCACTTTCTTCAATATATTTTTTTGCAACAGGAGAAAGTGAAGGTGTGGTAATTATTGTGTTTGATTTAGATTTTATAATCCGGTCATCATATGCTACAAAAAGCATCAATAAATCTTCAAAACTAATTTCCAAACCATTTTCATCTATGACAAGTATCCTTGACCCATCAATATCAAAACACACTCCAAGATGACTATTAGATGCTTTTACTATATCAGCAACATTTCTTATCGTGTTTATATTTGGAATGGGAAAACCACTTCTTTGACGATAATGTGTATTTAATGCAATGATTTCTACTCCAATTTCATTGATTAATATCGGTGTAATCTTTCCGGTAGGAGAATATGAGCAATCGACAACAATTTTTAAATTTGCACTCTTTATTTTCTTTTTATTAACAAATTGTTCTAAAGATTTAATATAAACATCAACGGTTTGAGGAATAGCATTAATCTGTCCAATATCTTTTGGATCAACTCTCCGAACATCTTCTGGATTTGAGGTCATGATCTTTTCTATTTCCATTTTATCTATTTCTATACCTCCAGCATCAACCAATCTTACGTATATTCCTTCAGATGAATGTCCTCCTGAAAAAAATACTCCTCCACTGGCACCAAATCTACGAATGGTAAATTGCAGCATTGGAAATGTACAATCAGATAGATTTAAAATGTTTACTCCCGTTGACATTACTCCTGCTGTAAAAGCTCTTTTTAACATGCGACTATCATTGTGATAATCTCTCCCCATTACAATAGATTCTCCTTCTTCGAACATGCTGCCAAAAATGGACCCTAAAGAGCTTGATATCTCTGGTGTAAATACGATATTTGCTTTTGCTAAAATCCTACCATTCTTAACTAATTGATCTAAATTTTGACTCATTTATGATGTTACCATTATATATAATAATTTCATTAGAATGGAAATCTTATATTATTGCACATGGGTATTATGCTTTATATTTGTTTTTATAATTTAATATCATTCTAAAAATATTTTAGGTATGAAATTTATTAGGAATTTATAATTCTAAAAAAGTGAATTTATTACAATTATGACAGATAAAATCATTGGTTCATTTTCATTTGTTTTACATTCTCACTTACCTTGGGTCATAAATCATGGGATTTGGCCCCATGGGACATCATGGGTTAATGAGGCGGCAGCTGAAACTTATTTACCCTTATTAATGGAGCTTTATAAATTAAGGGATGAAGGATACCATCCAAAACTAACTATTGGTCTAACACCTATATTATGTGAGATGTTGAGAAATCAATCATTCATGAATGGCTTTATTGGGTATTTAGACGAGAAAGTATCTGCTGCTCTACACGACTATGATGATTTCACGGAAAACATGTATGAAGAAGGTAGGATCAGGTTGACCAAATGGTGGGAAGAATACTATGAAAGAATGAAAGATCTCTTTGTTCACAGGTTTAATAGAGATATCATCGGTGCTTTTAAGATTTTGCAGGATGATGGTCTATTAGATATCATAACAAGTGGAGCAACACATGGATATAGTCCCTTACTCTCTAAAGATAGCTCGATTGATGCTCAGTTTAAAACGGGTGTAGATAATTATAAAAAACACTTTGGAATGGCCCCAACAGGAGTTTGGCTTCCTGAATGTGCGTATCGACCGGGTTATAAATGGAAAAATCCCATTACAAAAGAAGAATATGATCGACCGGGTGTGGAATATTTCCTTGCGAAGAACGGATTGAAGTATTTCTTCATTGATACTGCAATGTTGTTAGGTGGAAAATCACAAGGAGTATATGCTGCGAGATTTCCTTTATTGAAAGAATTATGGAAGCAATTTGAATCTCAATATGAAGAAATCCCTACTTCTTTTGAAAAATCCCAATATGAAGCATACTTAGTTTCTACGAGTCCATCGACTCCCAATCCCGTAGGTTTTTTCACGAGGGATGAAAAAACGGGAATTGTTGTCTGGAGTGGGGAACATGGGTATCCAGGATGTGCAGAATATTTAGACTTTCATAAGAAACATTATCCCGGTGGATTGAGGTACTGGAAAGTCACGGGAGCAAAAATAGATCTAGGGGAAAAGATGTTATATTGGCCTGATGATGTCCCTAGAAAATTGGATGAAAATGGCAGCCATTACGTTAATTTAATTAAAGACATTCTAAGAGGCCATCGTGATAAATTTGGTACTAATGGAATAATTATCGCACCATACGATTGCGAACTTTTTGGGCATTGGTGGTTTGAAGGAACTTGGTGGTTAGCACGAGTTCTACGTTGGCTCGAAGATGATCCAGAAGTTAATCTGACAAACACGCGATTATATCTTGAACAAAATCCTCCAAATAAAGTTGTTTCGCCGATTGAAGGAAGTTGGGGGCAAGGTAGTGGGCATTGGGTGTGGCTTAATGATTGGACTGTCTGGACATGGGAAAGAGTCTATGAATGCGAAGCCAAAAGCGAAGAATTAGTTGCTCGACTGAAAAACTCAAATGATGGCAATACTCAAAGAATTCTCAAGCAAATGGTAAGAGAATTATTGCTACTAGAAAGTTCTGATTGGCAATTCTTAATAACAACGTGGTCCGCAAGAGATTATGCTGAAAATAGAGTAGCTGTACATTATGAAAATTTCCATAGATTATATAACATGGTATCGAAATATAGTCAAGGTGAATACATTGATGAGGGTGAATGGCACTTTTTAGGTTTACTAGAAAACAATGATGGAATTTTCATGGATATAGATCTTGAACCATTCGCGAAAAAGTAAGGATCAATTTTTTTCAAATCATTTCGCCCAAATTAAGCGTTTCATCAATTATCTGTGCATTGTCACTAATTTTGCTAAAAGGTGGAATTATCGCCTTCCTAAGGAGGACATTAGCCCCGATTTCACAATTATTACATATTATTGACTCTTCCACGTTTGAACCGGGTCCTATTTTAACATCATCCCAAATTACACTCTTCTCTATGATAGTGTCTTCCCCAATGATTACATTGCTTCCAATAGAAGATAAACTCTTAATATTAATCTTGTTATTTAATCTGACATTTTCTCCAAAACATGTTGGTCGTTCAATTGTAATGTCTTGACCAGAGTCTATTATTCCCATGACAAAAATTTCATCATATTCCTTACCATTCGGAGTAATTGGCCACGCATATTTACGTAACAAGTCCCAATTTGCCCACATATATGTTTGAGAGTTACCACAATCAAGCCAATAATAATTTTTTACAAATCCATATAAATCATATTCATTTTCAAGTAAGTAAGGAAATGCTTCTCCACCAAAATCCATGATATTTGAATTTTCTTGGAGTATACCATTAATTGATTTATTGAATGTGTAGATACCCGTATTAATGATGTTTGTATGTAAAAATAGATCCGCTCTTTGTGCCATACTACTCAGATATAACTCCATTGGTGCTGGTTTTTCTAGAAATAGATAAATTTTTCGATTATTATCAAGTAAAACAACTCCATATTGAGAAGTATGACTCTCTACGGTTTTCATTGAAATCGTGGCTATGCCGCCCTTCTCAGTATGAAACTCCATGAATTTTTTCATCGGGAGGTTCGTTACAATATCTGCCATTGAAATTACTACCTTTTCTGAATCTACATGATCGATTAACAACCTGTATGCATCTGCAGTGCCTTTACTATCATGAATCTCCCACTCAAGTTCGACATCATCCAATATATCTGGAGTCCATGTTTTTTTTATATATGTTTCCATTTTTTCACCCATATATGCTAAGGCCAAAGTAATGTGCTTAATATCAGCATATATTAAATGAGCTATGGCATAATCTACCATTGGTTTATTAGTGACTTTAACTAATGGTTTTGGAACTAAAGAAGTGAGGGGCATTAATCTTGTTCCTTTTCCTCCCGCTAAAATGATTGCAGACCATTCTCTTGCCATTTAATAAATGCCTCTAAAAAACGAACTCCATCTAATATCTAGTAAAATAATTTATGATACTTATCTCTTTTAAATTTTAGGGCTTTTTCATACTTTAACTTTTTGGTCTATTATTATTTAACTTCATCTAGCCATTTTTCTGCTTTATAAATACTAGTAAAACATCTTTTTGGAAATAAAGTTTTTTTTGAATATCGTTTTAATGTTCGCCTGTCAATTATGCGTGGTGGAGATATTTCCGCAACACGTTTAATCCCACTATTTATCAACATTTTCTGGGTTTCAATATGAAGTATATCTAATTCTGGAGGTGGAGTAATGAAATTAGAAGCATCAATAAGAAGTGTAAAGTTATCATTATCTAATAATTCAATTGCTTTATGAATATCCTCTAAATATTGTGAAACTTGGACTAGAGCGCTCCAAAGGCCATTTAAAGTAAGATAAATTCTATTTTTTTCTATATTAATTTCAATTTTATACAGGTCATTAATAGAAATTACTATTTTAAATGACACCTCTTATATTATCTTTCTAATTTAATCTCTATTCAAGTTTAATTTGGTTCTATTGCCCTGAAATCTTACTTAATGTTAATATTTTTTAAATAAACCTTTTTTTTTTCTTTTTATCAAATATATAGGTCAATTGTCAATAAAATATTTACAAGATTATTTGTTAGTCTTCTGAACTTTTTATGGAACTTCTCTAAATATTATAACATATATTATATTTAAATTTATAGAAAAAATATTAATTGTCTTTATTCAAATGTTTGTTAAAAATCTCGCTAAATAAAATGAATTAACTAAATTCTTGTTACTAATCATCTAATTGAGTAATATCTCTAATCTCAAGAGCTATATCTTCTGGTAATTTACGTGCAACTCGCATGTCATCGGCCATCTCTGCTCCTCCAATAATTTCGTGAGGGATGATGTCACCAAACATATGAAAGTCAGCGTCATAACCGAATGGACACGAATTAAAAATTATATTCCTATTAGATTCTATTGATAAGTCATCAAGGGCTTTAAAAATTAGTTTAAGTGATTTAGCTAAATCAAAAATTTGATTTATTTTGAGATTCGAAAACCTTCTTAGATGTTCATGAGGATAGAATCTAAGATGATAGTTACGTAAGGGACTACCTGCAGCATAGAATGTCCAAAATTCACTTTTTAATACTAAACGACCATCTTCGTGATCAGTCGAACATAAACGACAAGTTTTCATCTCTTTAAATGCATTCAAATATCCTGCTAGTCTTGAACCGTGTCCATCTCCATTTAAATCAATATATACTTGACTATGAATCCTTGGTTGGGATCCACCTACTTTCTTCCCAATATTAAAAAAGGGCATTACTAAAATATCATAATAATCTCGATTTATCGCTTCTTCTACAGAATAAAGAATTGCTGCTTTCATTGAAGAGAATATTCCAGCAATTACATCTTCTGGTATTAATCTTAAACAAGATGCGGGATAATAATGTCGGGAAATAGTAATTAAATTAATTCCAATTGATATTTTTGAGTTAGGTGGTAATTGTTTTTTTACTGATGTCATAATTTCCTCATCAACTACCCGCGCCATAGAAGGAAATCTATTAATTAAAGTAACCGCTTTGCATGAATTTGATAATGGCTTAATTTTATGAGGTTCATCACTAAATGGGTTATCTCGCCTCTTTTCATCCTCGGTTATAATAATAGTATTTCCATCTCGAAATATTTCTCCATCATCACTAAACAAGGCTTTTCCTTCGGTAATGGAAACAAATACATCATTTAATTTTTCAGTAAGCATTTCGGAACAATCTAGTTGCTCAACACTGTCATCTATACTAATTGGTCGGGACGCTCTTATTGGTGATAGATAAGAAAAATGACCTGAAAATCTCTCCTTCTTTCGAAGTCCAAAGCTTTTTGTCGTTATCACTGCTGTGGATAGAGGATCCCATCGTTTGAGAGGTATTTCATTGATTGTTTTGAAGTTCTCCTTCTTAATTATACCCCATTCCATGAATTTTAATGGAGCATTTTTTTTTTCTTTTTCATTGGAATTATTTGTCACAACAATCCATCTATACTAATTTGATTTAGAATTTATTAACTGAACACCCACTTCAATAACTTCTTTAATTTTTGCTAGTTTACTAATTATTGCTTCTAAAACTAGTTTACTCGTATCGATATAGACCTCATAAATGCATTTATTTCCTTCCTGACAAATACCTGTAGTAAAAACTAATGATAAATCTTTACTATATTTTGAAAATAATTCAGATATTTCTTGTATGATTGAAATTGTCATTTTGTCCTTAAAAATAACTTTAAGATTGAAAATTTCTTTCGCATCAACAGGAATTATATCTAATTTTATTACTTTTCCTCTAGTGCGATATGCAAAAAAGAAATTTCTTTTAGCGATAGATTTTAATTGGTTTAAAATGTCATTAGATAGTTTAATTTGTTTTAGCTGTTTAAGTTCCTTAAATGTAAAAAGCTGACCTATAGTTTCAATTGGCTTAATTGATAGAATCTTATATGTATTATCAAACTCATCACTTAAAATTTCATGATATTTTTGAATTTCTTCTCTTACTTCTTCATTTACGTTAGTTTCTATGTATAGTGCTTTATAAATCTCTGGAATTTTATTTAATTTCTCTATAAAACGAATAAATATTTTTTCATAACTTGTATAATCTGGATCCTCTTCAGAACAAATAGCTGTTATCATTAAACTTTCTTTATGACCACGAGCCCATTTAGAATTCAAGCTAAATGTATAATTTGCCGTTATTACGTCTTGAGGAAAAGTATGAATGAAAAAACCTCTATCATCTCTATCAAGCAAGGTTTTTATCTCGTTTAAAATATTTAAATTCTCGTTTTCTTCATTCAATAAATCATTTGGAACTGTTAAAAATATCCTTGGACCTATTCGTCGATCAAAATAACTTAATATTAGCATTTGGACAAAAAATTAGAAAATTTGAATCATATAACTTATATTCATTAATTAAGATACTTATTTTTAAATAGTTATTGTCTAGAACATAAAAATATTCATTTGGACTTGATAAAATCATTCAATCCATCAATAAAAAAATAAAATAAAAAAGAAGTGAGATCTTTTTAAAAACTATTTGTTTTTTTTATAACTTATTTAGGTTATATAAAAAACTGTGTAATTTTTATGCCTCCCTTAAGATTTTGTAAGTTTTGAATTCTGTAACTGGCTCATCATTCTCATCCTTACTTGAAACGGGAATACGAACAAAATTCTTGTCATCAAAATTTTCGATCTCAGGGGCACTCACTTGCCATTTTTGCATGTTTCGAGCTAATTTTAATTCTTTTAAGAGAAAATCTCTTACAGCACATCGAATTAGTTCTGATCGTGAGGGATAAAGTCCATTTTCCCCAACTAGCTTTGATATTGCATTTATATAACTTTCTGGAACATTTACAGTGACTATTTTCATATTTTAGTCATTCTCCTATCAGTCTTTTCTAAAATATTAATTTTAATCCATTTAATTATTAATTGTGATATTGTTCGTGAAATAAAACTTGATTGTTAATTTTATTTCAATTTTACATAAAAAATTTCTTCCTTGGAATCGTTTCGTGAGTTTTTTTAACCCACTTTTGTACAATGATGCGAAAATGATCTATTTGTTCATAAAGCAACAAAAATTTTTGCTCAACCTTATCAATGTAATTTTTCGTGTAAAAATTTTATAAAGAATAATTATTTCATATAATATTTAAATATTCCTTTTTATCAGATTAACATGTATTTTTATAATAATAATTAACTCGCTAATAAAAAATCTTTAAATATCGCCACATAATCTAAGCGCTCTTAAAATTACGTGAATATATAACTTTTCTCAAAATTGTCACCCTTTATATACAGCTTTTTATACTAAATGAATTTTCTCTGAATATTATATTAATAGTAACTAAAATATGTTCAACTTATTTATCTTCTTAAATGATAAAATTGAACAAGATCTTAGATAACTTAGTAAAAAATTATTTTTATTCAAAGATCTATTATACATATAAAGAAGTATCTAATTTTTAGCTT
>JBHLME010000231.1:0-3774 GCA_048938445.1 Promethearchaeota archaeon
ACTTTGAACGTACTCCTCAACGAGCTCCATTCGTTGCATTATATAATTGTCTAATTTAAATTCTTTACATAAATCTATTGAACGTGAAATATATTTTTCTATACCTCCTCTATTTACTGTTAAAATAATTTTATTACCACATTTAGTACATTTTCCAGAATTTGAAATGGGTGGACGACGATATTTTGTATTACATTTAACACATCTAAAACCTTGAACTGCAAATTTTCGAAGGTTTCCTAAAATGTCTGGAGTAAAATGTGAAGATAAAATCTTTTCTGCAACATTTTTTTCGTCAACAGATTTAATTATTTTAGCAAGATGCAGTTGCGCTGAGATTTTTTCATCAATGCTTTCATAAATTTTATAGGCGGTTATTTTAGATCCCTCATTAATATTTGTAGTAGGTATATTGAACCCAGATGAGTATTGCTCTTTTGTTCCTAATTTCTTTTTAACTAAATTCATGATATTGTCTATTTCAGAAGGATCAGTATATTTTTGGGTCGCATCATAGAATTCTAAAGGATATTGAAATGATGTATCAACATTATGGGCTTCAACATCTATCTCATTAGGATCTAATAATGTCGAAATGACTAATGTAGCATCCATCCTTCCACCAATTTTGCTAGGTAAATAATATCTTGAAAAATTCAAGAGAGGATCTAATAATAACATGATTCCGTCCTCATCTCCGTCACAATTCCTCCTTTTTGCAGCATGCCAAAAGGGATGGGCATAAATTGAACGAGCAGGAGAAAAACCAATAACTCTACCAATAATTCCAGCACTTGTATGGGGTGCTAATCCAACTACAAGATGTCCAATCAAATCTTCTTTTTTAATAATATTATAAAAACTTTTCATTTTATAAAACAATATTAATTCATCATCAATGAATTTGGCTACTCTAATAAAATAATTAGCACAATCTTCTGAAAGAAGAATATCTTGAACTTTTAGCTCGACGATTTGATCATCATCTTCTAAGGGATTTCCCTTATAATCATTAATATATCCTAATTCTTTAAGTTTCTTAATCGTTGTTCCAATTTCTTTTGGTTTAAAATGAGTTAAAGGAATATCGGTGGCATCATATCTAATTTCTGCTGTTTTATAAACAAGTACTTCATGCTTTGCACGCAATATTCCTTTTATAATAGGTTCTGGGATTTTAAATTGATTAGTCAAACCTATTATACCTTTAAATTTTTTTGGTAAAGAGAGTTTTAAAGCTTTTAGATTTGAATTTATATGAGATTGAATATTAAATGAAGCTTCATTTGACATTTTTAATGGATCTCCACAATTAGGGCATGCAATTTCCCCAAAAGGGTATAATGCCTTACACTTTAAGCATATTTTTTGCACCTCTGTATGAGCTCCGCATTTTAAACACTTGTTAAATATTCCGAGGGTTCCACATTTGGGACATTTTTTTCTGCAAACATCAATTTTAATTTTTCCCAACTCCATTGCTTTTTCCACTAACCGTGAAGTTCCAACCTTGTCGCTTAATGGAAATAATGTATGGATACCTTTCATGCTCTTCCTTTCAGATTTTTCAGGACGTCCCATTCTCGTGCCCATAAAATAAGGAGCTTTATTCTTGACTTTAATACCTGAAATTTTCAAGAAGTAAGAAAAAACTGTATCATTCTTTTCTATTTTTATTGGTTCTTGATTTTCGATATTAAACAATTTTGAATAAATATAATTCATCGATTTACTGAAATATATTTTTCCATCTTTAACACTATGAAGAATAAAAGCTTTTTCCAAAATTTTCTTGATGTCTTTATTATTATTTAATACCAATTTTTTATCAAAGATAGAATAACCATTTAATATTTCCGTTCTTAAAGTGCATAACTCATCTACAGAAATATTTCCCCAGAAATCTAAATAAGCAGGATGTAATGGAATATCAAGATCAACTGAGATTTTTATTGCTTCATTAGCAGTTGGAATGTTTTCGAAGGGATTATTTATAAATTTCTCATAGGTATTAATAAGTTCTTTATTCATTTTAACTGCTCTTTCTAATTGCAACGCCCACCATTCTTCAACATATCCAGAAGGAACTAATTTGTGATTATTCTCAGTAAATTCACCAAATCCGAAAAGAATATCTCCTAAAAATAAGATTTTTTTTATTTGTGGAAAATACTTCTCTCCCATTGAATAACTAGTTATTCTTACTATATCTCCATTTTTCAATTTTACGATAGGTGGTTCGATAGAATCAACTGGACATATACTCGTGCTCTTTCCTGGCCTTTCTATTCTTAATTGAGTTCCAATAGCAACAAAATTATCAAGGATTGCCATTGTCGCAGGATGCATCCCGCCTGCGGCTAATCCAGTATTTCGAGATTTTCCATATCTTATTCTATGTCCCCCTCTTTTAGAGGGATGACTGAAAACAGGCCTACCTGCAATGATATCTGCCACATATTTTGAATTTGGAGATATTTTTTCCTTATTATTACCATTTTTTAACTTTTCTTTTTCATATTTTTCTTCCTTTGCATCTTGTTTTAGAGCAATTTTTTTTAAATCACCTAACCAATCCCATCCTTCTAGATTCATGCTTTTTGTGATTTTTAACAGTTTAGGAGCTTTCAATAAAATTCCATCATTTAAAACTAAACAAGCACCACCTCGGATGTTATTTGTTTCTACTCTAGGTAAATTTCTAAATGCTGAGACTTCTTCATCTTCAGTTGAATCTCCATTAATTTCAATTGGTAAATTCCTTACAGCAAATCTTATTTCATCATTTGATGAAGGATATTGTAAGTGAACTCTTCTATCATAAAGTTTAACTTCCTCAACATATCTCCCTATTTCTCCCTCGGTTGCTTTATATTTAGGTATATTTGTTTTTTTTCGTACATAATCAGCTATTAGAACACATAATGCAGCAGTTGTCCCTCCTGCCGCTCGAATTGGTCCAGCAAAATATAAAGAAAGATATTTCTGACCTTGTAGGTCTTCTCGAATTTTAATTTTAGAGATTCCTTCAAGGGGTGCACTTACAACCCCCATAGTTTTTATTGCGAGACCTACTCTAATTGCCCTCTCAACTCTATCATTTAAGGATTCAATATTACTAATCTTTTGATCTAAAATATCAGAAACAACTTGAAATGCAATTTCATCATCAGACTTGCCTATGTCTTTCAATTTTCTAATTACTTTTGCCACACCCTCAGGACCAACGAGTTTTTCAACCCTACCCGCGAGATCTTTTGCTTGAGGTGATTCTACGTATAATTCAGGGTCTAAACCTTTTTGTCGTGCTCTCTCTGCAATATTGTAACAATTGTTGACTTCTTCTTGTATTATCTCAAAATATAATCGCATATCCTCACTCATTTCAACCAAATTTTAACAACTCCTTTAAGAAAGAATAGAAACAATTTACATATGGAATAAATCAACTATAATATTTTATAATATGAATATCAATTAAATCCATTTATTAATAGGCTATTGTATTCTCTTATTAATATGATGAGGTCGCAAGTTTTTAAACAAAAAAAACTGGGTTAGTCTTGGTCTTTAAAAATGTATTTTTTCTTTAATAATAAAGAAATTAAATTGAATTTTACAATACTTTATTATTAATTAAGAGCAGATGATACATTCTTGGAAAACATTTCTTCAGAAGAAAAAAAGATTATTTTAGATAAGTTAGTGAATGTGGGTATAAATATTACTCCTGAAATGCTAAATTTCATTCTAACCTTACCAAATCCCTTGGAA
>JBHLME010000009.1:0-58974 GCA_048938445.1 Promethearchaeota archaeon
CAGAAATCGATCTTGAAAGCAGTAAACCATATCTTGAACCAGATAAGGACAATATTGATGTGATAAAAAAACTTTTAAGTAAGGGAGTAAAAATAAATAGCTGGATTGTCTACATGCATATTAATTTAAACGTGCCTGCTGAACAAGTAAAATTAATCATGGATATAAGAGATAGGAACGGAAATAATATCGTAAGAGTTGATACTATGGAATCTATTGATGATCCTTATCGATTTTCTTATTATGAATGCATTCACGCTCGAATCTGGGAAGGAAAAATTAGACAAGTAGCCATCACTGATTATTCAATGTCAGAATTGCCAGAACAATTTGGTAAAATTGATGGATTAAATTACCTAAAAATAAGTTTCAGTCAATTAAATTCGTTACCTAACTCATTTGGAAATTTAATAGACCTCAAGGAACTTGATTTATCAAATAATAAACTTTCAGTGTTACCTGATTCTTTTGCGAACTTAACTGCATTAACAAGACTAAATTTAAGCAATAATGAATTTTCTGAAATACCCACGATTCTATGGGCACTTTCGGAATTAACTGAAATTAATTTGGATAATAATTCTTTAAGTAGCGAAGAAATCATCATAGCACAGAAAGTACCAGACTTGATAAGAAAATATTTGAGAAAAAAAGCAACTATTAAAATTTTTATCTCACACGCAGTCGTGGATTTTGAGAATTATCGGATTAGCGAGATTATTGAATATTTAGAAAATCAAAAAGAAATTTCCCAAGTTTTTTTCTGCGAGGAAAACCTCGCCGGTAATATAGACCAATGGATGTTGGATACCGTACAAAAATGCCATTTGGTATTGTTTATAGCTACAAATAAATCAGTATTTAATTCTCCGGATTGTGCTAATGAATTGCAATTAGCAGATAAGTTTTCAATTCCTATCATCCCTATAAAAGGATACGACGTAGATTGGCCCGATTTAATGGAAAAAAATCTATCTCGAGAACTAGGAGTGGAATTCGATAAAAATAACTTTACAGCATTTTGTGGGAATTTATATAAGTATATTGAAAATTTTAAACGCGAAATTAATCTAATGGAAAAAGATAAACGCCAATCGGGAATGGTAGATATTTATGAGCGATTCCGCCTCTTGATGGAAGAAAAGTTAAACGATGTCCAAAGAAAAATTGAAATGTTTGTGGAACAAAATGAAGCAAAGTTATCAAAATTGGAAGAAAATATTGCAGAAATAATGAAAAAAATGCAAGACATGAATTAAAGAAGATCAAAAGTAAGAATTTAATACATTTTTTCTTTTTTTCTATTTTTAGCACATATTTAATACTAAACCAATATTATAGATTTATACTTATAATTAAACAATAACAAAATTGACTAGAAAATTTTTGGAAGTGAAGTTTATAGTATGGAACTAAAAAAAAATGAACAAATTGTTGATATTTTATCAAAATTAAAAGGAAAACCAGTGAATGTCATGCTTAGCAATGGTGAATTAATAAGTTGTGAAGTAAAAACAGTAGGGGAATTTTGTTCTCTTATTGAAAGAAAAGATTCTAAATCATTCTACGACATAATAATTCGCAATGATAGTGTTATTGCTGTTGAGATGAAAGTAAGAAATTCTTGAGAATACATATCAATTAGTATAAAATACTATTAGTGAATAAAATTACATCAATCTTCAGATATTAGTATATATTGCTATTCCAATATTTAAAGGATCCAATCATTTGAGGTTTTAATTGGTTTTAATGATATATTAATATTCAAACTTTTAGCTAACTTCTTAATTGAATTAAAATGTTCAATCATATCATCATAAATAATGTACTCAACTTGATTATCGTTATTGTAGGATTTATTTTCAATGAATAAATTCTGTATTTTTTTAGTTTTCCAATTAAAATATTCCTTCGATAAATATGATTTTTCTTCGGGATAATAAATAATCTTAAAAGGGGAAATTATTTTTAATGGAAATAACTGTGTTTGAGTCAATTGGTTGAATGCTCTCTCTTTCCTTCCCGTCAGAAATATGTTCATCGAACCATTCACGCAATTTTGAGAATAATAATTAATAAACTCAGGAAATAAAACGACATTTCTACTTCGGTTTATTACTTCTTTTATGATTTCCTCCTTTAATATATCATTATATTGAATATTAAAGAATACTGAAGGTAGTATGCATCCATCGATATCAAATATGTGAATTACTTTCATCTCAAAAAAGTAATACTCATTAAATTGTAAAAAATAATGTGATATTTTATGTTAATAATTTACGAGGGTATAAGATTTTTAATTTCCTTTTAAAGAGAAGGATGGGAAAAAGAAAATAAATGTATTATTCTAAAGAAATAAATATATTATAGTTCTTCAACGTAATAATGCCCTAGTGTGAGATAAGATTTTATCACTTTTCCAAGGAGGGATTTAATTATCATCCCACCTCGTTTCTTCGACTGTTTGGAGGGTTGCTCTCCTATGGCTAATTGTATTATTTCCATCAAGGTGAGTATTGGTTGAGGTGTTTTTTTTTTGATTGAAAAAGAGTTTGCAACCAAAAATATCCAATTACATCCCCCACAATAATCCACTACCACGTCTGCTCCAGATTTTTTAAATTGTTTTAATCTGATTTTTGCATGATGCAATAATGGAAATATACTATAAGTTGAGCAGGCAGCTGATAATCCACAACATAAAGCATCTTCCTTAGAATGTTCTAATTCTATTATTTTAACGCCACATAATTTTAATAATTCACGCACCCTATTAAAGATGTCATTTCCACGCATTTTAGGCCAACAATTATCATGAACGCATACCGAGAAATTCAAGGGTACTAGTTCATATTTTCCTGAAGTAAGCTCTTTATAAAGCCAATCAATAATGGATATTACTTCAAAATTCATTTTAATCCCATAATTTGCATCATATACGTATTTGAACATATGATAACATGCAACGCAAGGAACTATAAGTTTTTTGAAACCAATTTTTTCAAGTTCTTTCTTGTTATTTTGAGCTACCAACTCATGCCCTTCAAACAAGCCAGCTCGATAAAGTGGTTCACCACAACATAACTTAGTCGAACCAAAAATCGTCATATCCTTGTATAATTTAGAATCATACATATAAGGTTGTATCATCAAGTTACAGCTGGCAAACATCATCGTTTCCTTTTTATCAGGATTTTGAACTTTATCTTCCCATAATTTTATTATCGCTCTTTCTTCCTTGGGAAGTTTTGGAATGATGAAAGAATGTATGTAAGGATTTTTAAATGGTAATGTTAATACAAGTTTAGCTCGTCCTGGAAGTCCTTTCTCACGATATTTATCATGCCACTTGTTTATTATGAGAGAATAAGGATTACAGTCATTTGGACAGTATTGATTACAACTCATGCATCCCACACACTTTTTCAATACAATTTTCGAAGTATTATTCTCCAGAATTGATTCTATCTCCTTTTTAGCAATATCAAGGGGTAATTTTAGTACGGGACATTTATGAAAACACTCACCACATCTAATACAGTCTTTATCTTTAAATTCCTTGTATTCATTAACTTGCTTTAATTCCATTTTAATAACTCCAACTTATTATTGACATTAATTTTATGTCTTAACGAGTTTTCAATAGAGGCATTAGTATTTGAAATAAACGAGAATATAATATTCTAATTGACTTGATATTGAATGAGTGTCTGAGTAACTTTAATATCAAGTGTCTTTTTGGCTTGAAGGTACTCCGATTTTTATCATACATGATGTTTGTAATGAAAAAATTTTTCTGGAACATCGATATAAGCAATTGATACGTGATAATAGCAATTATATCCCATGCACGCTTTACGTGATCTATAGGATAATTTAATTTCTCGCCCATAGCCATTCTTACCACCTCGATCACGTGATAAACGTCCATCTTACTCCTAGTGAGCTCCCTTGTTGCCCAAAGTAAATAATAACACCCTCCACAATAGGTAATCAATGCTTTGGCACCCGTTTTTTCTGCTTCCTTGAATTTTTTTGTTCCCTCAGAGATGATGTCAAATGGGATTGACATATTCTTGACCCATGAAGCGCCCGCTCCAAAACCACAACATAACGCATCTTTTTTATTGTGTTTCATCTCCTTAATTTTACATCCACATTTTTGAATAATCTCTCGTGGAGGATCCCAATAAACGTCAGCATGAACCTTTGAATAGCAATTATCATGAATGGTGACAACAAGATCAAGTTTTTTTTCCAGTAATAACTTACCAGATTTCATATTATCTAAAAGCCAATTATTTAGATTTTTAAATGTTTGTTCGTGAATCACACCCAATTCATTTGGATGGGCTTCAGAAAATATGTATTGGACAGCATCGAGGGTTGCAGTAATATTTTTAACACCCCAACAATCAAAATCCCGTTTAGTTTTTTGAGCAATTTTCTCAACGACATCTAAATAACCTCCTTGATACAAATATGCACCGCCTTCCCATTGGTCTATTCTATCAATGGGGCTAAAGAAATCTAATATCTTACTACCACCAATGATGAAAGGAAATAAATGGGTGTAATTTCCAATTAATAACACCTCATCATCTTGCTTGGGAATGTAATTCATCCATTCATGTATCCACCTTTGTTCTCGGTTTGATAAAAAGATGTTTAGAAGTTGCCAAATATTGGGTACTTCCGTGGGACATACGAATTTATATAGTGGTGGGGCTCCACGGAACTTGTAAAGTTGGTTCCAATTCTCAAGGATGAGCTGATAAGGATTTGCTTGAGTAGGACAGTATAAATTGCATGAAAAACACGTGTTGCAGTTTGCGAGGACCTTTTTGGAACCCTTCAATTCAATTAAATCCCTTATTTCACTCTTAGCTTTATCCATTGGTATTTGCAAGACGGGACATTGATGGAGACACTCGCCGCATTCGTTACACGATTCTGCTTTAAATCCCGAAATTCTTTTACTTTGATCCATTTTATAATACCTATTATCTCTTTTAATTACCAAGCTTCTCCATATGGAGGGGGGACTTCTGGAAGATCCAAAATTTTAAATTTCTTTTTACTTATAATTTTAGGAAATTGTTTTCTCATAATACCCCAGAAAAAAAGACTTGCTCGTTTTTTCTTTTGCTTATAAGACATTGGTGTTTCTCCAATTGCCATTTGCACGAGCTCGATGATGTGATAAAGCTTCATATATTTTTTCATATATAGCTTCTTTTGAGTCAATAATGTTGCTAAACACCCTGCACAATAGACGCATATGGCATCAGCTTTGGTCTTTTTAAATTCACGAATGTTTCTGAATCCCGATTTCATAATCTTAAAGGGATTATAGGCAGAATCAACAGAAAATCCCCCTGCGATGCCGCAACATCTCATATTTTCTCTGCAAGCAGGTGCTTCTGCTATTTTAACTCCAATATGATTTAAAATTTTTCGGGGTAAATCCATGTACTCATCACCAAACATTTTAGAATAACAAGATTCTTGAATGGTAACAGTCATTTTTATTTTATTTTTTACTTCTATTTCTCTATTTTGAATTTTCTCCCATATGAATTGAATATAAGATTTAATGGATTCAAATTTGTAAGTTAATCCATATTGGGGTAAAACATTTTTAAACACATTAGTCCCTGCCGTGCAGAGAACTAGCAAGTGTTTTGGTTTGAGAATATTAAACCAATTATCTAATCTTTTTGTAACTTTAAATAATTCATCTTCATACCCTGTCCGGAATAATGTTTCTCCACAACAATACTCTAATCTTCCTCGAATATCTAAATCTTGAAAAATGCAGGATTTTGTAAGTTCTGCATATGTAATGATATTACATCCTGGATATGTAAGTGTGTCACCCTTTAATGGTGTTAATTCTGCCCATTTTTTAACCAGCTCCTTGGTGTCTCTTGGTAATTTATTCATCACATAGCTCCTAAAGTTTGGATAATAAGGATGAAATGTCATAAAATACTTTCCCCTAATCCTCAATCCATTTTTTTTATATTGTTCATTCCATCTTTTAAGTATTAAAGATGTGGGATGAGCATTAGTTGGACAATAAAAATTACATGAAAAACAGCTCTGACACTTCGTAAGAACAATTTTTGTTTCCTTTCCTGCAATTAATCTCTTAATTTCTTCTTTAGACTCTTCAATTGGCAATTTCAATACAGGACATTTATTGAAACATTCTCCACATAACGTACAATCCTCTTCTTTGAAAGGGGAAAAAAAATCATATTTAACTTGTTTTATTTCTAACATTTTCATTTATACCATTCGAGAATTTTCTATATAAAATTATATCCCCCAATTTTTACTCACAAATGTAATGATCAAAAAGTTAAATTTTTCAACAAGTTATTTATTGTTTTTAAACTTTTATTTTGTGTTTTTTTAATTTTTCATCATATCTATTCTTATTTTTTTTAAAATTATATGTTTTTGATAACAATTTCACGAATTTTTACCAAAATTTGTTCGTGATCATATCACGAACAAAGCTCATTTTTCGTGATTTCATGAGCTCTCCTCTTTAAAATAGAAAAGTATCAATGCATTAACATGCAAATATAAATTTTTAAGAGCTCGTTTTTCCTATTTAAAGTTTTCGATCTTTGATCATCAAAAAATGTGCCGACAAATTTTATTAACACAAATTAGTTTTCTTAAATGCTTGTTTAACTAAAAAGCCATAAAGCAAAGGTTTAAATATGACATTTGAATTTTTTATTATAACGAACAAAAAATATTTGTTGTAAAAATAAGCTTTTTTGGATAACAAACATTTTTAATAAACATAAAAAAACACAAAAAAAAATATTCTTTTTTAACATAAAAGATTATAAACACATAAACGACACACAATTTTGTTTGTTATCTAGATAATAACAGGGTTAAAGTAGGGGAAAAAAATATGGTTGTGGAATTTGAAACGACATCTAATTTCTGTCCAGAATGTGGCGGAACAACAATTTCCATTCAAGAGAGGGGTGAGACTGTTTGCCGGCTTTGTGGACTCGTTGTAGGAGAAAAAGGATTAGATATTTCTCATAGCGGCATTCGTGCCTATACAAAGCAGGAAAAAGACAAAAAGGAACGAACAGGATGTCCTATTTCTATATTGATGCCTGACATTGGTTTGAGCACGATAATTGATAGAACTAAAATTAAAAATCCTGACTTGAGACGAGCAGCGAAATGGAATACGCACCTTACTTGGGAGAAAAGAAACATGCTAATTGCCATTACTGAGTTAAAACGTATTGGTGGTAACTTAAATTTTCCTGAGCGTGTAAAAAAGGCCGCAATTCGTCTTTATAAGGAAGTATTCAAGCGTAAATTATTACGAGGTCGCTCTATTAATGGTATGGTAGCAGCTTGTTCTTATTTTGTTTGCAAGGAAGAGAAAGTACCAATTACTCTCCAAGAAATCTTGGATGAAGCTTCCATAAATGCCAACATCGTGAAAAAGTGTTATAAGATATTGGTGAGGGAACTTAATTTGAAGTCTCAACATATAGATCCAATTTCACTCATTCCTAGGTATTGTGCTGACTTGGGACTTGATATTGAAGTTGAGAAAGAAGCAATAAGGATCTTACATAATTTTATCGATAAATCCTCAATCTGTGGGAAAGATCCAAAAGGCTTGTGTGCGGGTGCAATTTATTTGGTGGCAAAGCTCAAGAACAAAAAAGTAAGCCAAAAGGAGATTTCTCAAGTAATCAGCGTGACCGAGGTGACCTTGCGTTCACGCTACAAGGATCTCTTGAGGAACATAAGTTTCACGCTCTAAGTAGAATTTTTTATTAATTATTTTTCTTTCATTTTTCTTCTTTTTATTTTATTTCATAGTAATTTTAAATCATTTTTGGGAACTATAAAAAGAGATATATTTGCAGCATATTTATTATAGATCAAGACAAGAATTGATTAAAAACGACATTAATGTAATAAATGGTAGATAAAGGATTCAACAAAGAATTCCTCACGCTTAAACTGGAGAACGATCATACTATCTTATATGTTAAGGGTAAGAGGTTCAATCAGTGTTTGCGCTTGGTATTGTAGATCCCCCTGAAAGATTTAGAGGATTTCCCAAGCTTTTTTTAATAACATCATGGCGGTGGCGAAAGACTCGTCGCATAAACTTTCCAATCAGTTGTGAAGCATGACGAGGTTTAAAGGTTAACTGATCGGTAATCATCGTGCCTGTATCAACTGTTTCTATTTCCCTCTGATGCCGCCAGAGTTCCATTGAAGTCATTGGGGATTGTTCGATAAAACCTTTACCTTCTGAATATTCTATAAGGGTCATATCGTCATGACCAAATGGTAGGAAACCAAATAAATAAATATGGCTTCGAAATAAAACTTTCCCTAGCTCAACTTTGAGATCTTTTATATTTTTTATACCTTTAGGGGCGGTCATTTTGAAGTATGGCCACATTTCTTTTTGTATTCCTTTTAATGATGTTATCCATTCCCAAACCTCTTCTATTGGAGCCGAAACGATTGTTTGGAATTTTAAATTTATGGTGTCCAAAGGATACTTCCCCTTTTTTGTAAAAAATTAACGTAATAAATAATATAAAGTTGATTAATTTTGGTGTCCGGTTCTTCGCGCAGCAATTTGTCCTACTTTTCTTCCAGGAGGCGCATTCCTGCTAGTCGTAGTGGATTTATGAGGTGATTGTTTTGCTCCACCTCCATAAGGATGCGAGCACGCATTCATCGTTACACCTCGCACTATTGGCCATTTTTTAGCTTTCGAACGGATATAATGGTGTTTATTTCCTGCTTTCAAGAATGGTTTATCAGTTCTTCCTCCTCCTGCAATTACACCGATAGTACATAAGCATTGATTGTTTATCCATTTAGTTTTTTTCGAGCGGAACAATATTTCTACTTTATTTCCAGATTTGTTTCTGACAATTGCCCCTACGCCTGATGCTCGGGCAAATTTTCCACCATCTTGAGGCGTGCCTTCTATATTACATACGATAGTTCCTAATGGAATTTTTTTCAAAGGTAAGATGTTTCCCACTGCTACTTCTTGACCATAACCTGTTTTATGTTGTATGAACTCTTGTCCGATATATACTCCTTCTGGAGGGAGCCATAGACCATTTGACCTGTCTTCATATTGAATCTTTGCGACAGGTGCTCCTCTTCCAGGAGCATGAAGAAAATCTATTACCTTAAATTTGAATATTTTTTCTTTCTTTGTAAATGGACGATATTTAACTTCTCCTACATGTCTATGACTTGGTGAACGAGCCCATAAATTTCCCCTGCCTTTTCTTTGTACGAGAATTCTTTTTCCCATGACTTTTCACAAATTATACTAAATATCTTGAATATTTAATTTGTTAATTATTTAAACCTAAAAAAATTTGTGGTTACTCCATATCAAGGTGATGAAATATGAACCTTTAAATCAATATTATCTTAAAATTCAACTTTAATAACTATTATATTCTGATTAATTTGAATGGATATTTATAGGAGATGATGGTTTTTAACTAGAAGTCTTTATCGTATTTCTTTTTGCAATTATCTAACCATATAAAAAGATCATTACTTAGTTGAAAGAGGAGTAAACTTATATAATATCTAAAAATGATTTACTAAATTGCAACTTTTTTTCAATTTTTTTGGGTAAAATAAGATAAAAAATAATTAAACTTACGAAAAATGATAAATTATGGCTAAATCTAATAGTAATAAAGGTTATATCTCTCTCAAAGCCATTGCTTTAGATACGGGGGGTACTATGACTGATTCATTTATTATCAATGAGAATGGTTCTTTTGCTGTTGGTAAAGCATTGACTACGGGGAAAGAAGAATCTATAGGTATTTTAAATTCTATTGAGGACTCACTAGGGGAATGGAAAACAAATTTAAAAAAAGTAGGGCAGGGCGTAGAGGCTTTGGTTTATTCAGGTACAGCTATGTTAAATAGACTTTTAGAAAGAGAAGGAAATGATAATATAGGAGTTATTGTAAACGCTGGTTTTGAAGATTTACATCGATTAGGACGAGCTTTACAATGCTGGATGTGGCTTGATTATGCAGGGAGACTTCATGCTAGAGAACATGAACATCCCATACCGCTCATCCCTAGAAGACGATTTAAAGGTGTACGTGGTAGAATAAATTTTTGGGGTGAAGAATTAATACCCCTCTATGAAATGGATGTAGAAATAGCAGTAAAAGAACTACTTGATATGGATGTGGATAGTATATGTGTTTGTTTGTTATGTTCTTACATGAATGCACAGCATGAAATTATTGTAAAAAAAATTGCAACTGAAATTATGAAAGAAAGAAAGAAGCAAATCCCTATTATCCTTTCATCTGAACATAATCCTGTAAGAGGGGAAACTCCAAGATTGAATGCTCTCCTAATTGAACAATATGCTGCTGAACCTTCAAGAGAACAATTAAAAGGAATTGCTAAAAAGTTTGAAGAATTAGGAATACCTGCACCTCTAAGAATTTTAACAACTTATGGAGGGACAATGTCTCCTTACTCTAAATCACTTATTCCAACTATGGTTTCAGGACCAATAGGAGGCATGATCGGGACTAAATTCATAGCTAAAGAATATGGTATAAAAAATTTAGTATCTTCTGATGTTGGAGGAACTAGTTTTGATGTAGGTTTGACAATGGAAAAGTACGTACCTACAAAATGGGAGAGCTCTCTTGGAGGATTTATACTCAATATTCCTATGATTGCTTTAGATTCTATAGGTGCTGGTACTGGCATGTATGTGCGTTATAATGATATTTCAGGCAGGTTAGAATTTGGTCCTGAAAGTGCAGGTTATCTTATAGGAGTATGCAATGAGGAATCGGGCGTTGAAAATGTAACCATGACAGATTGTAGTTTAATTCTTGGATATCTCAATCCAAATTACTTTCTTGGTGGAAAAGTTTCTTTAAATAAAAAAAGAGCGTTAAAATATATTGAAGACCAACTAGCTATACCTTTTAATGCTGATCCATATGAAACCGCTAGAGGCGCATTGGATTTAATAGAAATTAACATGAAAAACCATCTAAATGGTATGATTCAGGGTCTTGGATTCAGACCTGAAAATTATACGTTAATTTCCTTTGGAGGAGGAGGACCGCTTCATGTAGCAGGATATTCCCAAGGATTAGCATTTCAGGATATAATGATACCAGAATGGGCTGCGGCATTCTCCGCCTATGGATGTGCTTGCGCTGATCATTCATATAGACATGAAATTTCTGTAGATTTACTTATTGATCCTGCTAAAAATATGAGTGGATTTGTAGCTTCCATGCTAAGCTCAACATGGAGAGATTTGAAAGAAAAAATAATAAATGAATTTGAAGCAGAAGATAGAGATCCCAGTGAAATGGAATTTAGACCATCATTAAAAATTCAATATTTCGGCATGTTAAAGGATCTTGAAGTAGCATCACCTTCTATAGAATTAACGGCAGAATATTCAGAGGAATTGGATCGATTTGATTCCCCTGAACTAAATCAAATTCTTAAAAATTATGATGAACTTTTTGAAAAGATATTTCGAAGGGGTACAAAAAGTCCTGAATTAGGGTATCATATCACTAAAGCAATTGGAACAGGAGTTATTCCTGTACCTAAACCTAAGTTACCAGAACATAAATTAAGTGGAAAAAATCCAAATGTAGACGCATCTAAAGGGACACGAGAGATTTTTTGGAAGAAAAAATGGCATAATGCATCAATCTGGGAAATGAAACTGCTTAAATCAGGAAATATTGTAAAAGGACCTGCTATTATTGAAGCTCCAGCTACAACTTTAGTAATCCCTCCTAATTATCTTGTAAAATTAGATAAACATAGAATTTTTCACATGGAGATGATATAAAAAATGTCAAAAAAACCAATTGGATGGTATGGAAAAACTCTAAAAGAAATGTTAGAAGAAAGTGAGAGGCTTATAAAAGAAAAAAAAAAATATTATGGCATTGAAAAACTTAGTCTAAAAGAAGAGGATCCTTTTAGATATGAACGTGCTTATGCTAGTTTGAGAGGAGCTTTAGTATCTGCGAGAGAAACTGCTTTACATGTTGCGGCCTCACCAATAGTTACCGAAATTGGTGAGCTCTGCTTTGCGCTATATACTCCAGAAGGTGATTCTATTGCTGTTTCTACGGGTATTTTAGTTCACGTCCACACGATGAGTGAGGGAATTAAATTTATGATAAGGGAAGAATATGAAGAGGATCCAACTATAAATCAAGGTGATATATTTTTAAATAACGATCCTCAATGTGGAAATGTTCATACAACTGATGTACAAACCCTTATTCCTATCTTTTGGGAAGATGAATTAATCGGATGGGCTGGAGGAGTTACTCACCAGATTGATATTGGAGGGATAACACCAGGACACACATTAGTTTCTTCAATTCAACGATTTGATGATGGAGTTTATTATACTTGTAGGAAAATAGGTTCTAACGATAAAATTTGGAGAGATCATATGATTAGCGCTAAAAAATCAGTTAGAAGTCCAATGTATTGGGAATTAGATGAAAAATGCAGGTTAGCCGGGGATTTAATGATTAGAGATGCAGTATATGATTTCATAAAAAGAGAAGGAATTGACTATTATAAACAATTCATAAGAGAAGCAATCGAAGAAGGAAGGAGAATTGTTCAGGAACGAGTAAAAGAGAGACTAATTCCTGGTAGATACAGAGCAGCATCATTCATGGACCTTCCCATGAAAGATCAAGCTTGGGTACCAATAGCTCGAGTTGATAAATTAAATAATCATCCTATTGAAATAATTGTAAAGGAAGATGGGATATTTTCTCTATCATTTGATGGTGCAAGCTCAGGAGGAGCTAACGCTTTTAATTGCGATAAGGGCGCAATGGAAGGAGGTCAATGGGTTTTATTGACCCAAATATTAATTTATGGTGATAAGGTAAACGATGGTGCTTATTTTGCGGTAGAAAAGGATTATCCTTTAGGAACATGGGCAAATCCCGGAGATCCATACCTTTCTTATCAAGCTCCATGGGGTAATTTGATTCCAGCTTATACAACGATGATGAAATGCCTTTCTTATGGATTATTTTCACGTGGATTTAGAGAAGAAGTTGTTCCAGGTTATGGATTTACTGGGGATTCAATTCAAGGAGGGGGAATCTTTTCAGCTGGTCCGTTGTTAGGTGAACGATGGATGTTATCGACATTTGAAATTTCTGGTCAAGGATTAGGAGCAAGTGCTGTGAGAGATGGGCTTAATTGGGGGTATGCGATGTGGAATCCAGAAGCAGACTTAGGAGATGTCGAAACTTGGGAACTTTTTCAGGGAGGGATACCTTATTTATCCAGAAAAGTGAAACCAAATACCCCAGGGCACGGAAAATTTCGGGGCGGTGCGAATTATGGTAGTGTTGCCTATATCGCTAATTCCGAAAAAGTAGAATTTTTTGCGGGAAGGGAAGGTCTGGTTTTTCATGGAGCTGGAGGAATGCACGGGGGTTATCCTAATGCAACTAGCTATCGATTAATTGGAACAAATACAAATCTAGAAGAAATTTTTCAAAATAAACAAGACTACCCAATAGACGATTCCGATCCAAGCAACGGTGAATTTGAAAGATATTTAAAAGGAAACATCAATCGCATACCAATAGGAACGATATATCCTATTTCGCTTGAAAATTATGACATAATCCATTTTGCAGAGAGCGGAGGGCCGGGTTATGGTGATCCTCTTGAGCGAAAGGTAGAAAGTATTAAACAAGATCTTGATGAAGGTTTATATACCTCTGATATTGTAAATAATGTCTATGGTGTTGTTGCTAACTATGACGAGAATAATGAAGAATGGGTGATTGATGAGAATGCCACCAAAAAACGTCGAGAGGAAATCAGAAATGAAAGAAAGGATAAATCAATGTCTTTTAAGGAATTTTGGGAATATGAAAGGAAAAAAATCACGGAAGGTAAATTATATGAAGCGGTGAGTGTAATGTATTCAGAAAGTCTAAGATTATCTTCTAAATGGGGAAAAGAATTTCGTGAATTCTGGAAGGTTCCTGAAAATTACGAGATGGAGGAGGAATAATTATGAATGTAGACAAGAAAACATTGGAAAGAATGATTGCTGGAGATTTAAAATGGGATGAACTCAAACCCATCATTAGCGGGAGGAAAGATCAAAATAGATTTGATAAAATTATAGAAATCTTACAAGAAAAAGTTACATGGGATGAAAAAATTCTCTTACCTCTTCATGAACATCTTTATATTGTCGCAAAAGAAAAACAAAGAATAGTAAAATGTGATTGTGGATTTGAATTTGGTGATTATAATATCAACTGGAAGACAAAATGTAGGATCAGAGTAAGAGATACAATTGAGGCAATAGAAGAACTTTATCCAAAATATATGGGAAGCGATCCAAAATGGGAAGAACTACGAGAATATTATTGTCCAGGATGTTTCACACTCTTAGATGTTGAAGCCGTTCCGCCAGGATATCCAACAATATTCAATTTCTTACCTGATATTGACACGTTCTACAACAAATGGTTAGGGAGAAATCCGCCAGACCAGAAATAATTCTATTTTAAATTCATTTTTCATCTCCTTTTTTATTAATCAAATTTTATCAAAAGAAATTCAATTGAAATTCTTTCAGATTTATTTCTAATTCATAGAAAATGATATTAATCTTTAATTTAAAGGTTAGTACATAAATAGCAAATGAAATTTAATTTATATACACGATGTAAGATTAAATTTTAGAGAAGTTTATAACCTTTAATTGAAAAGAAAAAAAGAGAAAAAAATGAAAAGTGAAAATATAAAAAGAAACGAATTATACGTGTTTGATGAAAATGATTCGGCTTACAAGGTCATCAAGTCCATCTTATTGGATTTTTTCTTGACTGGATTTCAATCCTCCAATTATGTAATGAATGGATTGTTCATGCCTGAATCACAAGAAGAAGCCGATTTTGTCCTGCAATGTCTTCAATCTGATTTTGAAGATTATTTTGCAAAAAATTTTGATACTATTATCAATGAAATTAACACGAGAGCAAAGCATCTTGCTAGGATGGACTTGAAGAAAAGATACTTTAAAGACATAGAAGACCGTGACAAATTAAAAAAGATCAATAAAATGAAAGAGAATGAAAAGGTATTGACAATTTGTCCGAAATGTCAAAAAAAGATTCTTGCTCGAGACTTAGATACATCCCAAATTGAGAGGTTTCCTTTCTCATATGTTGATGTTCATTCTCATGATGGTCATCCTGAGCATGGATTGTTGGTATATATCGATGCCCACGGGAAATGTCGTGGAAAAGGAAATATTGATTTTATTTCAATCGATTAAGCTTAGAGTTGATTTTTACTAAGCAGGGTATCAATGTCATAATTAAATGCAATTGGTTTTTCTCTTTCAACAAATTCACCTGCAATATTGGTGAGTAATAATTCTTTTATTTCATTTGGGTCATCATGACGTCCTAAAACACACCCGAGTTTCACGTAAGCCGTTTCTGGTATCAAATTTCTTCCCGGGATGACTCCAATTTCAAGTAATTCTCTTCCTGTTGAATAAACGTTCATACCAGTAAATCCATGAAGAGTTTGAACTGTCATTAAAACTATGATTCCCTCTTGTATTGCCCTCTTTATAGAGGGGTATAATTCCGTGTCAACGTGTCCTAATCCCGTTCCTGCGATCACGATACCCTTATACCCTTTATCCACGTAAAAATCGATGATTTCATCCTTCATTCCAGGATAAGAGTAAACCAAGGCTATTTTTTTTTCAAATTGAGTGAGTGCTTCTGTTTTTGATTTCGTTCTTTTCTTGTAAGAATCAGTAAACATCTTGATCTTTCGATCTTTAATCATTCCGAGGGGAATATCATCAATCGTTCGAAAGGTGTTCCTCACTGAAGAGTGCATCTTTCGCACGAGAGTTCCGCGATGGATGAGGCCATAATCGTGTGCGGATGAACCCAGCATGGCAACGACCACTTCAGCAATATCAGAGGTTGCAATCGTGGCAGCGTTTATTAAATTCATTGCTGCATCGGAAGATGGTCTATCAGAGCTTCTTTGACTGCCCACCAACACGACAGGAATGGAAAGGTTCTTGAGCATGAATGATAGTGCCGCACTGGTAAATCCCATGGTATCCGTCCCGTGACCAATAACGATGCCATCTTTCCCTGAATTTGCCGCCTTTTCGACTTTCACTGCCAATTTTTGCCAATATTCTGGTTTCATGTTCTCTGACAAGATTTCAAAAACGATTTCTGTTTCCAAGTTGCAAATCTCTGCCAATTCTGGTACTGAACTAAATAATTCTCCCGGTGTAAATGAAGGGATCACGGCACCCGTGGTATAATCGAGTCTAGATGCAACTGTTCCACCCGTTCCGAGTAGAGTTATATTAGGAAGTTTGTTATTTCTGGGAAATTTTTTTTCGGGTATTTGATAATGAGCTTCTTTTTTCCCTATTTTTTCTATTTTAGTGATTTTTGAGACATTAATACCCACATTATAATTATTTTCTAACTTGATGTCGATATAATTGGGAGCTGAATATTCGGTCCGTGGCAATAAAATTCCTTCAAAATTACCATTCTCCGAATTGACTTTTATTATATCCCATATTTCTAATTTATTTTTTTCTAACAATTCTTTTGACTTTCCTTTATATCCTTTTAATTTATCTTCCATTATCATTTCAACTCCTCAAGTTTTTTTTGTAATAACTTCTTTAACGTTTCAAATACAATCTCACCATTAATTTTTCCTCTAACTTCCACCATTACACTTCCCATTAAGGGCTTAATTGCATCCATTCCTTTCTTTTTGATTAATTCTTCATTATCATCAAGAATCGGATTGATTATTTTTTCAAGTTCACCTTCTGAAATGCTTTCAATTTTTAATTTTTCTTTTACTTCCTTCATAGAAAATTTAGGTGAGTCAGCTTTTAAAATCATCATGTCTTCTATTGCTTCTTTTCCTATCTCCCCTTTTTTTAGGAGAGTAAACATGTCAATATAATCTTTCTTTAAAACATTTTCAACTTGCTTTCCATCTCTTCTAAGCGCCGTTGTTGTTTCTAGTAGCGTGGTAATGATCAAAGTTGGATTATCAGGAATAATTTTAATAAGTTCATTAAACAAATCAAGCATCCCACTAAAGATTAATTCTTTAATTAATCGTTCCTCTACCTTAAATTTCTTCGAATATTGCTTGATCACATCCCAAGGGTATTGTGGTAGTTTTTTCCGTAATATTTCAATTTCTTCATCAGTATTAAAAATAGCTTGTGAGTCCGTATCGGGATATAGCCTTGCACCACCATGTAATTCTCTTAAAAATTCAGTTTTACCATCCTCTAAAGCTCTCCTAGTTTCTGGGGGGACACCCTCAAACGCATATCTAACTCTAGTAAAGATTGTATCAATTGCTTTATCCACTTCATTTTTTGTTCCTAATACTAGGACAAAGCAATCCTTGTCTGTAGAACCTAGTTTATCCTTAAGAGTTTTTATATCTGCATCAGAGAATTTATATTTTTTCAGGTCTTCATCGGAATGAATTAATCCCTTTAATCCTGAAATTGACTTTACTTTACTACTCACTTCTGTACCAAATCTATAATCTTTCATCAGTACTTTTCCAAAAATCCCCTTGAAACCTATAAAATTGATACCATATAACTTCTTACCACCTTTTATTCCCTTAGTAATAAAAGTAGATTTGGATTTTGCCATTACCTTGGATAAATCAATAGCTTTTTTAGGGAGGTCATCTTCTTTAATTTTTTTCTCTTGTAAGGTTTCTTTTAATTCAATCAATCCTTGTTGGCGTAAAATTTCTTGATTAATTAACACGGGGATCCAGTCAAGTTTTTGTACTCCTTTGATTTCAATTCTCGTGCCACCTTCAATGCTCACGTTTACATCCTGCCGAATTGAGCCAAGCACTTTTTTAACCTTGGTGGACCACAGCAATAATCCTAATCGTTCAGCACATTCTCGACATTCCATTGGATCATTAATATCTGGTTTGGTGGTAATTTCAACCAAGGGGATACCAAGCCGGTCTAACCTATAAAAATTATAATTATCTTCAGTTTTTATTTTACGAGCAGCATCTTCTTCTAAGCATAATATGTCAATTCCAATTTTTTTGCCACCTTCCAATTGAACATGTCCACCTTTGGCTAAAATCATAGTTCTTTGAAATCCACATGGTACGCTTCCATCTAAATAATTTTTTCTACACACGTGCATTTCTTCAATAATGTTAGAATTGAGAAGCAAGGCAATTTCAAGGGCAATCTTTCGTGCCTCATCACTACATAGGAACGGAGGAGTCTCGTCTAACTCATAGGTACAAATTACATCATTATAACATTCATACACGATTCCCATACCTTTTTGGTATTCAGTCAACATTGCTTCGTCATAAGTGCCCATTTCGCCTAAAACAGGTCTCATTGTTCGTTTTAAAGTGAAATCAGGTATGCGTGTTCCTTGGAGTTCGTTAGGACACCTGCAAAATAATTTTGTTTTTGAATCGAGCTGTTGGTGAATTTCTAGGCCACATTTAAGACCAATTTTTTTATAATCAAATTTTTCCATGATATTTCATTCCTTTGGATTTATTAAAAAATAGTAAAAAAAAGTGATAAAGATTTTTATTCAATTTTAATTTTACCTTTTTGAATTTCGAAAACCCACGAGTCCTTGCATTCTTTCGAGCAAAACACATGCGTGGTGATTTTTTGACATATATTTATATGACGAACCCTCGTGCGTGACATCGTTCGTCCACATTTTTCGCAAATCATTTTAGATACTTTCTTCATTGATGTAAAATACAATACTGAATTTGATTTTAAGCTTTTTTTTTTGTTTAAGAAATTTATTACATGAATAATATTTTTTGTTATAAAAGTTTAGACATGTAAGGACCATCGGGAGAATAATCTTGTTCATAAAACCATCCTTTTACACCAATTCCACTTATTACAGCTAGTTTTTTAGCGTCAAATTCTTCTAATGCTATGTTCTCAGCATTTTCCATTAATAACTTTCCATATCCTCTATGCTGAATTTGAGTGAGATGTTTTGGTTTGGAATCTTTTGGAACTAACTCACCGACGACCTTTATTTCTCTCACGATCATTGTCTTTCCATCATTAAGTTCAGATCTATGAGCATATTCAGAAGGTTTTCTCAAGCGAAGATATCCAAGTAAATAATTTTCTTTTTGATTTTCATACGATAAAAAAACTTCCTTTCCTTGAGATGCATCGTAATCCAAGCGAAAAAATTTAACATTATCAAAGGAATTGTCATTTAAGGTAGATTCTTCTTTAGAGATTCCATATTCTCTACAACGTATGCAATTACAGCTCAAGTTTTTTTCAGTGAGTTTTTTTTGAACAAGTTGTCTTAAATTGCTATGCTTACATCCTGCTTCGATAAGTGTAGCAGGGATATCTCTCATTATTCTTTGAATTCTTACATATGGTGGAAGATTAGATTTGATTGTTGAAAGTAAATCTACTAATTCTTCTGTAGTATAAGGTGTATATTGTCCATTTTTCCACCATTCATATAAACCCGTGCCTTTAATAACAAGACAGGGATAGATTTTTAGCATATCTGGACGATAATCGGGATTTGAATAAAGATTATCAAATGTTTTAATATCTCTTGAAAAACTGCTCCCCGGTAAATTAGGCATCACGTGTGCATTTACTTTTAAACCCGCATCTTTTGCAATCCGTATAGCTTCAATACTATCTATAGTCCTATGCCCTCTTTTCACTAACTCGTATATCTCATCATAGATCGTTTGAATACCAATCTCAACGCGAGTTGTACCATAACGAAGCATCATATCCACTTCTCGTTCTTTACAATAATCTGGCCTGGTTTCCACGGTAATTCCTATAACCCGTCTTTTAGATCTTTCTGCAATTTCTTTGGCATCCTTCAAGTTTTTAACTTTTTTATCTATTATCCCTTCTAATGCTCCTTTTACAAATTCTTCTTGATAATCAGGACTAGTCGAAAGAAACGTACCTCCCATTATTATCAATTCAATCTTGTCTACTTCATGTCCAATCGCTTCTAGATCTCGTATTCTACTTTGGACTTGCTTGAAAGGATCATAATTATTATGAATTGAACGCATTGCAGCTGGTTCTTTACCGGTGTAGGATTGTGCAACGTGTTCACCGGGTTGGGAATCTTCTCCTGGACAGAAAATGCAAGTTCCTGGACAAGGCAAAGGTTTTGTCATAATGGCAATAATTGATACGCCCGATAAAGTTCTTGTCTTTCTTCTTTTAAGAATTTTCGTAATGATTTCCTTTTCTTCTTTCGTGGCCAATTCTAGGATTGTTGCATTCTTTATAACACCATTATAAGAAAATTTCTTGGCGAATTTAGCCTTTATATTTGTTATTTTAGATTTACTAATTTCTGGATGGTCAAGAAGATAATTAATTGTTGCTCTGGAAATTTTTTCTATCTTTTCTCCATCTTGTTCTTCTGAGCGCGTCATTCAATAAATTAGAAATATTATTTTTCTTAAAATTATCCTTATATTCTCTTGAATCTTTTATATGTCAAAAAATTTTTGGTTATAAACCTCAAGTATTACAATAAAAATTTTTGCTAAATTCACTTTAGAGCCTTATTTACCTAACTGAATTATATTTTTTGTTTCAATAAACTAAAAAGGTGGATCGTTACAAAAATATTTAAATATGAAACGTTGCATATATATCATAATACAAAATAATTGAGGTGATATTTCAAAAAATGAAAAGGTCTGATGATGAAATTATCGCTACTATTACGACGAAAGTTAAGGAAAAATTAGATTTTGAACAGATTGCTAATAACCATGCTGAAGTATTTTATAATCCTACAAAATTTCCGGGATTGGCCATTCAAATCGAAAATCCAAAAGCAACTGTAGTATTATATTCCACTAAAAAAATTGTTATTGCAGGACTTATGCAAATATCAGAAGTCGATCAAGTCGTAGAAAAAATAAAAAAAATATTACGTGAAGAAGGAATTGAATTAACAGACCCTGAGATCCATATTGAAAATTTAAAACCAATTATATTAAAAATCTGTCTTTTAGGTGACAAGGGTGTTGGAAAGACTACATTAATGAACCATTTTTTAGAAGATTCAAAAAATCGTAAATTCCAAGATAAAAAAGAAATAATTGGTGTAAATTTTTTCGAGACGACAACTACTGATATTGAAGGGAGAAAAGTCATAATGCAATTATGGAATATAATTGATAATGAGAAATTTAAAAATATTCAACGACATTATCTCAAAGGAGCAAAAGCAGGAATCATTGTATATGATATAACAAATAAATCCAGTTTTAAGAGTATTGATGATTATATTTCCATGTTTAGGAAATCGAAAAGAAATCGAGATTTACCAATCATTTTAATTGGAAATAAAATCGATTTGAAAGATAACAGAGAAATTATCAATACTCAAGGGTCTCAAATGGCCATAACGAGAAAATTGGCAGGTTATTTTGAATGCTCTGCAACAGATGCAAAAGGAGTAAAAAAAATATTTGATTTAATATCTCAAACTTTATTTCGTGGAGTATATTTGAACACTATTTCAAAAGCATTAGAAAATGAGCTTACTCTAAGAATCCTTATCAATTTAAACATGTTTAAAGAATTGAGTTTAAGTGAACTTTCGAAACACGTGCACAAAAGTAAAGCAACATTATCTCGTCATACAAGGAAATTGATCAAGTTGGGTCTTATTGAAACCACCATTAAGGACATAAAACCTCAAGCAGGTACGATTAATAAACAATATTATTCTTTAAAGAAAGAGTTAAGTTATCATCTTGGAAAGGAGCATTTCAATTTTATTAACATGAAATCTAAGGTAAAATGGGAGACTTTTAATGAGTTCTATATTAAAAAATTGTTTACCTTCAACTCAATCAATTTAATATCAAAAAGACTAAATGATATGGTATTAGATTTTAGCAATAAAATTTTTACAGGATACCCGCCATTAGTTAAAGAGTTTGGAAAGTATTTAGAACACTTACCTATAAATATGCATTATTTAAACGAGAAACAATATAAAAAGGTACAAGTACTTATAGGAGATTTTAATTTGAATTTAAATAAAATTCTGGCTGAAGATGATGCTTCAACGAAATGTTACTTACTAGCGAATATGATCCTTCCAATTATAGACACCATTAACCTCTTTGACAAACCTAACATGTTTTATCAAATAGTTTTGAGACGCCAATTGAAAAAACAAGAAAAATGATTTATAGGACTAATAATTGGTTTTCATAAATAATTAAATCATTTTTTAAAATGATTAAAAAAATGGATGTGATATCTCTATAAAAGTACATTTAAAAACTTCCTCGAGAATTATATTTAATAAAGAAATATGAAATATAGATAGAGGGTAAATTCTTGAAGTGTCTAGTTTTAAGTCATTTTAACAGTACAATCGGACCTAAGATTATCAAGAAGGTTGGTGATGAAATTTTAAAAGACCATCTAGAAGAAATCTTAGGATATATAGACTATCATGAAAAGGGTTATTTTATTCACGAATTCAAGGAGATTAAATCTGCAAACATGATTTTTTCTGTGAAAAGTCCCATTGCTAGGGGGAGTAAAGAAAAAATAATGATATCCGTTGTTTTAATAGGTGATGAGACCGATCCAAGGAGATATTACCATCTCTTAGAACTATTTGTAAAAAAATTCAAACAAATAAAGGATGTTTATCAAGGTTTTTACTTAACTGAAGATAATAATTCCATTGCTCAAGAATATTTAATAAAAATGGAAAAATTAATGTTTGAAATTTATAAAAAATTTCCTTTAAAATCAATTGTTATCTGAGAGAAATTGATTTAAATTCACTAATAAAATTCGATTTATAGATGAAGTTAGAAAACTTAAGGAACTATTTTAGAGAAATCTTCTTTCCAGTAAAATCTCTTTTATTTTTTCCAAAATCTTCCATTTTACTTAAGATTTCTGAATTAAAAATAGGGCCATCCTTGCAAACTAACATTCCTACTGGATCAATGGTGCATAATCCACACAAACCACATCCGCATCTCATTATTCTTTCAAGACTTGCATGCATTTCAATTCCATATTTGTGGCATATCTTAAGAAGTTCACACATCATTATTTCTGGGCCACACGTGTAGACAATAGTATCTTCATACTCTTCACTCGCAATCTCTTTAATTTGATTCTCAAAGATTTTTGTAGCAAAACCTTGCTGTCCATAGCTACCATCATCCGTACAACATAAAAATTCGCAGTTTTCTCGGGTTATCTCAAAAATTTCATCGATAAATATTAACTCTCTATCTTCCTTTGCACCCTCAATTACTTTAAATGTAAATTCAGAATTCTTCAATATTTGGGAAAGAAATTTAAGAGGTGCCATGCCTATACCTCCACCTACCAAGAACACGTGTTTTTGTGATTTTTGAGGTAATTTAAAGTAATTGCCAAGCGGACCTCTTACTCCAATGTAATCTCCGGCTTTCAATTCATAGAGTGCTTTTGTACATTCTCCAACATCTTTTACTGTAATTGACCAATTACCAATATCATCACAAGAAGAAATGGACATTGGAATTTCATCTACTCCTGGAACCCAGATCATTACAAACTGGCCTGGCTTTGGCACATCAACATTATTCAATTTAAAAAAAAAAGTTCTAATCCCTTTACATTCATTGATAATTCGTGTAATTTTTACAGTTTGGATGATATTTTTAGTCAAAATCAGGTTCCTCCTGAGTAGTAAATTCATGAGCTAATCCTTTTATTTCTGAAATGTTTTTGAATTCATTTTGTCTTAAATATTCTAACAATCCATCAGTAATATCATTGATTATTTCAATTCCTTGGTGTAAGGCAGTACCAAGTTGTACAGCTGTCGCTCCGGCTAGAAAAAATTCAATTACATCTTCCCATCGAGAGATCCCTCCACATCCAATTATAGGGATTTTTAATACTTTATATAGGTCATATACTTTTTTAATTGCAATTGGATGAATGGCTTGTCCTGATAACCCACCACTTCCATGGGCTAATATTGGTCTTCTTGTATTAACATCTATAGCTAAAGCAACGACAGTATTTATAGCAACAACTGCGTCAGCACCACCTTTCTCAGCAGAAAGTGCTATTTCTCCTATGTTTGTAACATTAGGATTTAATTTTACAAATAAAGGAATTGTTAACTTTTGCTTTAAATAAGAAACTACTTCATATGTTAATTCTTTGTCTATTCCAATTGATGATACTTCAGCATGGGGGCATGAAATGTTTATTTCGATAGCATCAGCACCTTCTTTCTCAGCTTTTAACGCTATATCTAAATAAGTTTCCTTTTTATCTCCAAAAACACTTACAATTAGGGGGATATTATAATTTTTTATTTCCCTTATCTCATTTAAGAATTCTTCAATACCCGGATTTCCCAATCCGACAGCATTCATAAACGTGCCAGGGTAAATCTCGATTATTGAAGGATTTTTATAACCTTTTCTTGCAACGGGGCCAATAGATTTTGACGTTACCGCGCCTCCCCCTGCTTCAATAAATCTTTTCATTGAAGAATGAGATACACCTAGAATTCCAGAAGCTAAAATCAAAGGAGAATCTAATTTTAGTCCAGCTAATTCAATATTTAGTTTCATATTTCGGAATTTTTTTACTGTATATAATAAAATACATTAAATTATAATATTGTGGTTATTTATTGGATTAGAAATTATTTATTATATAAATTGCTATATTTAATGAAATTAATAGTATGGAATTTTAAAAAATGAAATGCTACATCATTGATACCTTAAGTGGTCTATTTGCGGTGGATGAATCTGGAACACTTATTAATTTTTTAGATTTCAACGATAATGAGCAAAATATCGTGGAATTCTACATTTCACTTGATGAGGGAGAAATTATTGGAGATATTAATAATTTATTTTCAGAATTAACTCACACGGGATTTAACGAGTTCATTTTTGATAATAAACAATTTAAAAATGTAATAGATCAAAAAAAACATTATACTTCTCATTTAGAGATAAACTCCTTAGAATTCAGAAATTTTAGATTTAATTTAGAATCACAACTCCAAAATGTTGGTATCAGCAAAACAAAGGACGAGATTCTATTAAAACACAAAAAAGTTAGTCAAGATTTAATAAAATTACAAATTAGTAAAGCAGGTCAACAAGGAGATGTAGCAATAATCCAAGCAATTGAGACATTAAATACGTTAAAGAAATCTATTAGCTTATTTTCTGTGCGTCTAAGAGAGTGGTATGGAATACATTTTCCTGAGTTAACGGATAAAGTAATTGAAGATAATATTATCTTAGCAAAGTTAGTATCTACTTTAGGCCATAGAGATAATTATACTCTCGAAAGACTCGGGGAAAATTTCGATTTAAGCTCAAAAAGGATTGATTTTCTAATAGAAAATGCTTCAAGTTCAATGGGTGCTGATATTGATCTTACAATGGTAAAAAATTACGCAAACCAAATTATAATGTTAGATTCATATCGGGAAGAATTAGAAGAATATTTAGAAAAATTAATGGAAGATGTTGCCCCAAACCTCATGTCAATAATTGGGAGTTTGATTGGTGCTAAATTAATTACAAAAGCAGGAAGCCTAAAGAAATTGGCTTTTATGCCCGCATCAAGGATACAATTACTTGGTGCTGAAACGGCTTTATACCGCTTTCTTAGAACTGGTAAAGGAATTCCAAAGCACGGTTTAATCTTTCAATGGAATCAAATTCGTGGAAGCAAGGCATACTTGCGAGGTAAAATAAGCCGGATTGTTTCAGGTAAGATTGGAATTGCTGCAAAAGTCGATTATTTTAGAGGTGATTTTATTGGGGAGGATATTTCAAAAGATTTATCTAATAAAATTAAAGAAATTGAAAACAAATATCCAAATCCTCCAAAAAAAATAAAAAAAACAATGCCAAGTAATAAATCAGTAAAAAAACAGAAAAAAAGGGGGAAGCGTGGTAAATAGTGAATGATGTAGAGATAAGAGCACATCCAAAATTTTTCAATGTATACGTTTCTGGATCTCCCGAAAATTTAAAACTATATACTAAGAATTTAGTTCCTGGAATTAATGTATATGGAGAAAAATTAATCAATTTTCGGGACGTGGAATATAGAGAGTGGGATCCTTATAGAAGTAAACTTGCAGCAATATTACTAAAAAATCCGAGACTTAATTTTTTAGAAAAAAATCTAAACTGCTTGTATTTAGGGGCTTCATCAGGCACGACAATATCCCATCTTTCTGATATTATAATTGAAGGAGTGATATATGGTGTTGAATTTGCTCCAAGAAGCATGAGGCAACTAGTTCAAAATACTAGTGAACGGAATAACATAATACCCATTTCAGGAGATGCTAATTACCCCGAAAACTATGCAAAGGCAATTTTTACTAGAATTGACTTGATATATCAGGATGTTGCACAGCCAAATCAAGCTGAAATAGCACTGAAAAATTGTAATTATTATCTCAAAAAAGGAGGAATTTTAATTTTAGCAATAAAATCTCAATCAATCGACAGTCTAGCAAATATTGAAAAGATATTTAATGAAGAAAAGAAAGTGCTCGAAAATTCCGGATACGAAATAATCGAAAGCATTAATATTCAAAAACATGCTGATAAACACGCGGTTCTTATTACAAAAAAAATTAGTGGTTAAAATACTCGGTTATTTTTTTATTTTCTAACTCTTGATTTAAAATTTTTTTAGTAGTATCCCAAGTTTTTCGTGCAAATTCTGGAGCTTTTTTATGTTCCTTTATCCATTGAACGAGAAATTTTCTCGTTCTCTCATCAGAAGGATATCCCGATCCTATTTCTCCGTAATTCTTTTTTAATTGTTCTATGATATCATCCCTTTTATTCTTAGCAATTATAGATGCTGCTGAAACTATTGGAAAAAGATCATCAGCTTTATGTTTTGATATAATTTTTTTTGGTTTGTATTCAAGGAGTTTTTTAATTGAGTTCCCAAATCTTTCCTCATTTACATCAGCAGCATCTAAATAGAGGAAATCAGGTTTTAACTTATTAGCAATCTCTGCCATTTTTATTTCCTCAATTCGGTTTAAAGTAATTTTTAATTGTTCTCTTTGGTCGATTTCTCGAGGAGATACAATGATTAAATGATATGAGGAGCATTTTTGGATTATTAAATTAGCTAATTCTTTCCTTTTTTTTGAACTTAACTTTTTAGAATCTTTTGCACCAATTTGCACTAAGAATTCCAATTTTTTTTCAGGAAAACAAACACCGCATAATACTAATGGTCCTAAGACGGGGCCTTTAGGGACATGAACCTAATTGATTTATATTCTCCCAGCCTCGTCAATCCCACAAATAATTGATTCGCCCATTTAGACACCTTGCACTTAAAGAAACATATTATCAGATTGCTTTTCTTTCTTTTTTGCTTCTTCATGTGCTTTTTTCATTTCTTCAAGGATTTCTGCGCCTTTCGGATCTTTTCTATACATGAATTGAACTAACCTGTTTTGTTTCAATTGTAATTCAAATAAAATATTTGCAATATGATTCATTATTTGAAATTGGGTATCGCACATTTGTTTCAGGTTTTCAACATTACATTCGTCACAATTGTTAGCGCAATCTCGCCAATCGTCAAAAAATAAGTCAATGTTAACATCTCGACTTGTTTGCATCCGATAAATACAATCCTCGCAGTTTTTATCTGCCCTTACTTTGTATTCATATATTTGCTTGACCAAGGTTTCTGCATAATTCCATTTCGATTTATCATCGAGTTCTTTAAACTCTTCTTCAGATAATAAGGTAACTTTTAATTCGTCCATTAATAATGCAATATTCGATTTATTAAAAAAATTTAGGAAGCAAGTTAGATCAATTCTTAATTCCTTTTTTTATCTCTCTTTTTTCCATAAAGGAACTAAGATTCGTCTTTTTGAATAAATTCCACAAATTCAAATTCATTGTCAATTTTTTCTAAATTCTTCATTTTCAGAATAGGTATTTTTTTATTCCTAATAGTATCAGAAATCCGAAAATCGTTATCAACTATGAAAATACCCTTTTTTTGGAATAATTGAGAAAACATGTATAAGAAGTATTTGAAGCTCAACTCGCTAGCTTTTCCTTTTTCACTTGGAACTTTAGAAAAAAGAGGAAATATTGCATTTTCTTCACAATTCCTTTCATATTTATTACAATGAATAGACATCTCGAAAGGAGTTAATCCTTTTTTATACCAATGTGCTTCTATACCTATGTCTTGAATTACATCTTGTATGTGAGATTCAAATGGACTAAGCTCTTGACCAGCAAATGAATGTTCATCATTTATATTAAATTTTACATTCCATTCAAATATATTGATACTCTTAAAAATGGTTTGCTTTGGATCTTCTAAAATTTTAATAATTTTTTCTGCAATTTGTTGAGAAGGGCGCATGCTTTCATTTTCATATGAACAAATCGTTCTTTTTGTAACTTCAAGCTCCTCTGATAATCCTTTCCTATTAATGTTCTTTTTTTCTCTTAATTCTTTCATCTGTACACCATCAAGAAAGATTACTCCTCCTCCTCTTCTAGCTAACACATATGGATAACTTTGATTTAAAATTGTGTTTTCAAAAGTATTATAAGTAATAAAGGGTAAATCCTCACGAATATATATCGTATTATCTTCTAGTTTTTGATAACGATTCTTAATCCCAATTAATATTGGTTTAGATTTCAATAAAATAGACATAGATTTAATTCCATTAATGATACTCATATTTAAATTATCTATATTAGAGAATACCTTTATTAACAAGATGGCACTCTCTTTTTTAACCAATAAATCGAAACAATACTTATTTTTTTCCTCAATAGTAAATGTTTCATAATTAGCTTTCTTAAGTAAGACGCTAACCTTTTGAACTATATTTTCAACTAGCACTTTTCTATTTATACAAAATCAAATGTAATAAAAAAAGGTTACTTTTAAACTAAATAAGAGTCCATTCATAACGAACAAGAAATTGAAACATTGATAAATACTTACCTCTAAGCTATTTTTTTAATCTCAACTTTATACAGATTGCCCTTTTAGTTTGATTTAAAGACATTTTTTACTTTTTTATTTTAAAAAATAAAATTTTTTTTATAACATGGTTAATTTAAAAATATACTTAAATGAACATTTGAATAAAACAAAGAACTTACAATTGAAAGTTGATTAAATGTTAAAAATTGACAGAGCAAAATTTGATCCTATCGAAAAATCTGACTTTCCTGAAATTGTAGAAAGAAAGGGTGTTGGACATCCAGATTCAGTGTGTGATGCTGCCGCAGATGCTTGTTCTAGAGCATTATGCACGTATTATTTTGAAAATTTTGGTCGTTATTACCACCATAACGTTGATAAAGCAGCGTTAGTTGGTGGAATTTCCAAGCCAGAATTAGGTGGAGGATTGATAATCGAACCAGAATATTTCTTAATTGTTGGTCGTGCAATCAACCAAATAATGCGGGAAAGTAAATTAGAATATATTCCTGTTGCTACAATATGCCTTGATGCTTGCCGTCAAGTAGTTGGTGATGTGTTTAGAAATATTGATATTCAATCAAATAAGCACATTCAATTTGATTACGCGGTTCGACCAGGTTCTATTGATTTAACAGGAGTTTTTGAAGAATCTGATGCAATGGAACAAGTTCCTCTTGCAAATGATACAAGTTTTGGAGTGGGATATGCACCATTTTCTGATGTCGAGAAAATTGCTTTAGAATCTGAAAATTTACTTAATTCTGATGCCTTTAAAGATAAATGTCCTGCTTCAGGAGAAGATATTAAGGTTATGGTACAACGTGTAGATAAAGACATCGATATTACTGTCTGTGGAGCAATGGTGAGTAAGTATTGTAATGATAAGGATGCATATGTCAATGCCACGAATCAGATGAAAGACGCTGTCTTAGATTTAGCTGCAAAAATCATTCCTGAAAAGAATTGCTCGTGTTCAGTTAATGTTGGTGACAATATTGAAGCGGGAATTCTATATTTAACCGTGACAGGCACTTCAGCAGAAGCGGGAGATGATGGTGAAGTTGGGAGAGGAAATCGAAGTAATGGATTAATTACCCCCTGCCGTACAATGTCATTAGAGGCCGTCTGTGGCAAGAATCCTATAAACCACGTTGGAAAGATTTATAACGTATTAAGTACTGAAATTGCACGAGAAATTGTTGAAAAAGGTCAAGGGGATATAGTTGAGGCACATGTGAAATTACTATCACAAATCGGACGCCCTATCACAGATCCTTGGGTTAATTCAATAAGTCTTATCCCAGCAGATAACGTTAATTTTGAAAGCATAAGTAAAATTGCTGAAGAAGTCAGTAGAAGTAAATTATCTCAAGAATATCTCATAGATTTAAGAGAAAGACTCATTGCTGGAAAGGTTCAAGTATTTTAAGATTTTTTAATAGCAAAAAAATTTTTCTTTTTATTTCTTTTTTTCTATTAAATAGAAATAGTAATCTACTATTAAGTATAATTAAGAAAAAGAAAAGTGATCATTCAATGAGTTTAGATAAATGGATTAAAACTGAAAAAAAGAACGATGATAAAAGACAAAATAAAAAGCAAGCTCAAGTAAGTAACTTAACAACTATAGCAAAACAAGATAAAAATATAGAACCTACAAGCAAATTATTAAAAAAATTCATACTTAATTGCATTAAAAAAAGCTGTAATTACCAAAAAACAGTAAAGAAAAGAATTCTTAGCGATAAAGACATGATTTGTCCTCGTTGTGAAGGAAAAATGGAAGTAAATGAAGTTTAAATAGTACTTTCTAAATTCAAATCACGTGGAAGAGGAAGATTATCTAAGTCAAAGAAAGATTGGCAATTAGGACACGAATTCTTTTTTTTACTTAATTTAAGAAGGATATAACCAAGTCCAAAAGTAAAAGTTATGAGAATACATAAAATTTCATGATATTTATGCTCAAATTGTTTACGTCTTAAAATCACATTAGCTTCGCATGTTTCACAATAAACGATTCTTTTTACCATAGAATAAGCACTATATAATAGATAATGAGTTCAATTCTTTAAGATAATGAAGGATCTTTTATTTATTTTATCAACTTACATTTTAATTTTTGAATAATAATGTAAAATTTTAAAATTTAATAAAAAAATTTTAATAAAAATTCAATTATATTTACCTTACCATATTTAATTTGAAGAAAAAAATTTGAAGAGGAATGATAAATGCCTATATGCTATCTTTGTGGAGAAGAATTTCATCAATTATCTCATTGTCATGAATGTGGTCATGATTATTGTAATTTACATATTGATAAAGACATACATGGATGTCAATTAATGAAAGAAGAACACACGCATCAACCATATGCTACACCACAACCCACTTATACTAATGTTATGGAATCGAGGCCACAAATTTCTAATTTTCAACCCTCCCCTCAACAAATAGTTCAAACAACTGGTCCGATACGCGGGACTACAGATGGTACTTACACTTGGTATCGTTCAGAAATGTCAATTCCTGAAAATGCATTCTCACCAGATTCTGGTATAGATTTTAGCGGAATATTATTTCCTTATAAGTCAGAAATTAGCCATTTCTTAATTGGTATCGCCGTGATTTATATAATTGGTCTTATAACCTTTTATAAAAGAGATTTAATAACAAGGAATCTTGGATGGGCTATATTCATGTTGGCAGGTTTTTATACAACAGCATTTTTATTTCATGAATTGGGGCATCGTCAAGTAGGAACTCATTTTAAATTCCCTACTAAATTTAGACTTTTAACAATTGGTATGGTATTAACCATCATTAGTATAACCATGGGATTGTCATTTCTCTTATTGGATTTGGGTATACCGGCACCAACTTTTGCATTACCTGGAGCAGTAGTCGTTTTAGGTTTAGATAAAATAAGTAAAGAAACAGGATTATGTAAGGCGGCAGGACCAACAGTTAATCTCGTGTATGGAAGTATTTTATTATTTATATCATTAATTCTGCCAAATTGGCTTTATCCATTAAATTACCTTATTGCTGCTGCCGCAAGCATTAATTACATGTTAGGTTTGTTCAACATGATTCCTATTGGTATTTTAGATGGTCAAAATATATTTAAATGGAACAAGAAAGTATACTTTGCATTAGCCTCGTCTTTAGCAGCCTTATTGGTATTAACTTACATCTTTATCTATGTTCCTAACTTGGTATTAATAATTTGGCAACTATAACCTTAATACCCTTTTTTTTATTTGTTTTACTTGTATTTGAAAAAATAGTTATAACTATTTATTACATATATTAATCAATATTAATTACTTTAAAAAATTGAAAATCTTTTTTTAATTAGATTTCTCATATCTATAATAATAGAGAATATAACTTAAGATGTATAAAGATAAGACTAAAGAACGATAAAAAATATTAATAATACAAATTAAATAAAAACAAATTTGATTATCTTAAAAATTTTCGTGAAACAATAGTGCCATTTTGTGAACATTGTGGAAATGAAATCGGATACCTTCCTTTTAATTGTAATTATTGTGGAGGGACGTTTTGCAAGCAACATAGATTACCTGAAAACCACGAATGTAGCTTTGAATTAAAGCATAAACCTGCTGTTTCAACTGCTGCAAAAAAAAAACGGCAATCCCTGCAAGAAGTAACACGTCCAATATCTCAAGATTATCTATATAAAGGTCCAAGACAATTAAAAAAATATCTTAAACGACAAGAGAAGGAACGTAAAAAAACGAGAAGAATGGCTGAACCACGTATGAGATCTCCCACGAGACCTTGGAAATTAGGAAACGGCACTCTTTTTATAATGTTAATGATCATTATTTTTTCTGCATTAGAAATTGGACGTATTATCATTGAAGATGACCCTAATGTGTTAAAATTAAGTCAAATTGGTCTTTATGCTATATATATATGGAGGATAATAACCACTTCATTTATATATACTTCAAATTTATTAGGTTTCTTCTTTCTGTTCATAATGATCTATTTTTTACGCTTTATGGGTAAATTAATTGAAGTCCAGTATGGAACAAAGTTTTTTTTAAAATTTTATTTTTTATGTGTAGGATTAAAAATTTTAATACATGCTATCCTTATGCTACCATTTGCATTGATTTATCCTGAAGATCTAGAATTATTTGTATTTATTCCTTCGGCATCTGCTGCAGCAGCAATATTTGGATTGATCGCACTACTCTTGTTGCCAATGTTAAATAGAGAAATAACTGGATTCATGTATTTTTTTCCAGTGAGAACCAAAGGAAAGACATTTCTTTTGATTATGGTATTGTTTATATTGCTTCCAGGTTTATTGTATTTATTCTTATTAGATCCTTTTCCTCTAATATTTAGCATTTCGGATTTAGGAGGGCTATTAGCTGCATATCTCATAGTTTATCAAAAAATCAGGTTAAAAAATTAATACTGACATCCTCATATTAAAAACAAAAAATTATCAACGAAAATTTATTTTCTTATATAATTGTAAATATTTCATATAAACATTCATAAGAAATGATATTATGCCCGAAGAGGAAATTTCTAGAATTGTTGAATTGAATGAGGATTTGATACAAAATAACGATAAATTAGCTTCAAGAAATCAACAAATATTAAGAATTAATGGAATTAAATCTTTTGATATTGTAGGTGCAATAGGAGCCGGTAAAACGGCCATCTTGGAAATATTGTGCAAAGAATTATCGAAAGATAAAAGAATCTTAGTTATTAATGGAGATGTTGCAACTCGCGTAGATGCAGATAGGATTGAGAAACATGGTGCAAAAACAATTCAAATTAATACTGGACGGGAATGTGCATTAAATTCCTATCACATATCTCAAATCATAAATAATATCAATCTTAGCGAATACGACGTTTTATTCATAGAAAACGTAGGAAATCTTATATGTCCTTCAGATTTTATATTAGGAGCAGAGAAAAGAATTGTCGTTGTAAGTATTACTGAAGGCCCTTGGGTAATAAGAAAGCATCCTATTCTCTTCAAATTTTCAGATATAGCGATCATAAATAAGATTGATTTAAAAGATTATATTGAAGTGGATATTAGTGAAATGATAAATGATGCTAGACAGATCAATCCAAACTTAAAAATATTTACTACAAGTGCGAAAACAGGAGAAACAATATCTGAATTAATTGATGCTTTGGAGATATAAATCAATTAAAAATTAATAGAAAAGAACATAATAATAAAATATTCAAATATACAATTAGGTCTGATAATCATGTCTTTAAGACAATATAATAGTGAATTAGGTACATTAATTGATAAAATCATTAAAGTCTACTTAGATGGAGATAAATTTATTGTTGGGCAATTGAAAGGTATTTCTGAGGATTCTAATCTCATATTAACAAATGCGAAGAATGAAAAGAATAAACTATTTCCCAAGATTGTTATAAGGAATAGTTACTATAATTATTTCACTTTAGAGGAAGAACCCTTTCCAATGGAAGCTCTTGCAGAGAGAATAAGTAAAATATTTTCAAAAGGTCATGTAAATTATATTGCCGAACAAAATGTTATATCAATATTAAATGGAAAAATCGTGGTTAATGAAGATGGTGTGAGAGGCGAGGGACCATCAGCAGACCGCGTTAAAAAGATCTATGAGCAATTTATAATGGATCTTGAAAATCCTCCTAAAGAATAAGCCCTTGGGGCCTTTTTTTTAATAATTTTAAGTATTTTTGAATATATCGATTAAATTTTGTAAATTAAGATCTTGAAATATTGTGTAGAACGTAGCTTTCGTAAGGGGAGTGACTTTAATTATATCCAAATCTTCAAATTCTCTTAAATAATCTTTTTCAATGAGCGTTTTAACGTCTGTAGTCCATACTTCGGAAAAAATTTCTTTTAAATCACTTATCTTCATATTTTCATCAATTTCCTTGCTAAGTGCTAATATTAAAGCTAAAGTTCCATATTGACTAGGTGTTATGTCATCATCTTTACCTTCTGCTATCAATACGTAGTATTTTTGTTCTTGAAAACTAGTTTTTATCAAGTCAAAACCTACATTTTTTAAGAAAGAATAAATATCACCCATTATTTGGTCAAAGTCTAAAGTTGCACCACATAAATTCAATAAATCTTTTTCTCTAATCATTTTCTGTTGGTGTGTTAATATAACACGAGAAATTTTTTTTACTGTATTGTCATAGTTATTCAATTCATCTGTCAATCATTCCACCATCTTTTTTAAATATTTTTAATTATTAAATTTTCTATTTCATCTTTCAATTCTAAATTAGATAATACAAATATAAGCCTGTATTTTTTAAAATTTGGCTCGGTTTCAAATATTGGTATTAATTTTCGTATCGTTCGAAAAATAGACCCTCTTTTATTATATTTATTATGAATGAATAAATTGGTAAATATGATATCCTTTAAGTTTAATTGCATTTGTATTGAAATATGAAAACCAAGGATAAAATATATTTTTTCAGGGGTAGTTAAATCTTGAAAGTTAATTTTTTCTTTATTTGAACGTAAGAATTGAATGTTAATTATGAGATTTTTGTTATCTTCCTTAATGTAAAGATTGATAATACTTTCTAAGTTTATTTCTATTAAGAATTTATTTATAGTTCCTTCAATTTTTTTAATGAGATGTTCTATTAATTTAAATTTTTGCATTATATCAGAGATAAATTCTTTTTTTTCTGAGATAATAATATTCCTTCTATTTTTTTTCAAATTTTCGTTTATTTTTTCAATTTCTGTTGCAACTATTGAAAGATCTTTAGGATCCTCATTATTTAAATATTGTATTGATTTTTCTATTCCAGTTAATTCATCATTGATGGATGCTATTTCATTCTGAATTTGGTTTGAAGATTTAATGAGGGTTAAATTATTGATATCAAGATTTATCAATTCATCATTTTCCTCAGTTTTTAAGTTTTTTTCTAATTCCTTTTTGAGTGATTTAATTTTCTCTTCATCATTTTTAAGAATTTTAACTATTTCTTGATAATCTTTTTCAATTTTTTCATATTTAGGATTTATTCTATTATATTTTATTTGAGATTCTTGTATTTTAGATTTAATCTGCTTGATTTTAAATTGTACTTCCTTGGCATTCATTTGAAGATTTTTAATTTTTTCAGATTTTGGAATTCCTTTTTCTTCGCTATTATTGTCATTTGAAATATCTTCATCCATATCGCGAGTAATCTTATTTATTTGGTTGAAAAATTCCTTCTTTTGGTTGTTTAAATCTAAAATTTCCAAGTTTAGACTTTCAATTTCATTATAGACAGCATTCTTTTGGTTTTTTATTTTTAAATAATCTTCCTCAAGGTAAGTTAACTGCTTTTTAGATTGGTCTAAAGATTTTGTTAATTTATTTAATAAATCAGTTTTAGCAGCAATATCACTAGATTTTGTTTTTATTTGGGCGATTTTTAATTCTTTTTCTAATAAATCTTTCTCATTTAATAATTTAATATATTTAAGTAGAGCTATTATATTTTCGATTAGATTACAATGTTTATCGACTGTGTCTGAATTATACATAGTAGTGGTTATGTAATTATTTAAAACTTCTAATAATGAAAGAGATTTATCCAAGTCTCTTAAATTATAAACTTTATTGTTAAAAATGATAAGAAATTCTTCTAAAGGAATCATTTCAAAATTTTCAAAATTTTCAAGGAAGCTAAGATTTTGAATTTGAGTTAACATTTCTTTATTGAATTTACCCTTTATCAATGTATATTGGTCTTTTATAGCTATTTTATTTTTTCCAATAATAATCTCTAATTTTTCCTTTGAAATTTTTAACTCACGATTTAATTATCTTTTTTAAATTTTTTTAAATACTTCTGGTATTCTTCCTTTTTCTTTTTCTTCCTTTCTCGAATTAGATCTAATGGATCTAATTCATCATCTTTCTGTATTAGATATTCTTCTTCAAAATTTTTTTCAAATTGGGATTTGAATTTCTCTATTTTTTCAACTACATCATCACTTAGCTCTATTTCTTTTGAAGGTTTTTCAGCTATTTCAGATAACTTTTCTCTTCTCTGTTTTCTTCTTCTCCTTTCAAATTCCTCATCAGAAAGTCGGATGTATTCTTGATATGTACTTGAGTGGAACTGATCCTCTTGTTTTTTCTTCATATCTTCTATGACTTCTTTTTTTTTTAGCTCCTCAATGATTTTCCTTTTCTTTTTTAATTCTTCAGCAGTAAGTTGTTTTTCTATTTCATATAAAAACTCCTCAAATGAAATTGGACTTCTTAAATATGTTTCTTTAAATTTATTTACTATTTCTGTATCTATGTCATCTGGTACCTTCTCTAATTCTAATTCAAGTTTAGATTCAATTATAGAAATGAAGTATTTTTCTATATTATTTACTCCTGTTAAAAAAATAGAATTTAATTTCAATGAATTTAATAATTCTAACCATTCTTCGAGTGATAAAGAAGGTATAAAAGATATTGTTTCAATGTTTTTGCTTATATTCCTATTTTCTATTAAGTATAAACCAAGTTGCTTCGTGTAGCTTTGAGTTAAATTGATGGCTTTTAAAGAATCCTTGAAAGCTTCTTTGTATTTTTGAATTAAAAGATCCTGAAAGAATAAAAATTGATTTAAATTCTGTGATGAAATTTGCCGTATTTCTTGATAAGATTTACTTAAGATTTCATTAACTTCTTCTAATTGAGTAATAAAGTCATCATTTTCAAATATATTTGAAACTATAATGCTTTCTTCTTTGTAATCCTCGTAAAGTTTATCCAGTTTAGCTAAATTACCCTGCAATCCTTCAAGAGGTCCAATTAAATCCTTTATTTTTTCTAAATTAAATATTTCAAATTCCATAGTATCATGCAATTAATTTATATTTCTGGAGGTAATGATCGACCATTCTTAGATTTATTTCCCTTATCATTATCAAATTTTTCACCACTCAGTGTATCTTGTCTCCCAACATGAATTGCCGTACCTCCAACTAATTTTAGTGAGGTATAAAATATATCATAGGTTAATAATTCCGTATTAATACTCTTAAATAAAGCAACATTGGTTCCTCGTTCAATATCGGATCCAGAATAACCAATTGTGAGATATAATATCCCATCCTTATTTTTTTTACGAATCTCCTTTTGAAAGACACTTTCATTAAATTCGGATACAGTATGTCCAATTTTTTTCTTTAAATCTAAAGCTATGGAATCAAATAATTTGTATTCTTCCTCCATTTTTTTCATAATAGAATCATCAACACCAATTTTTGCATCTTTTATTTTTTTAATAAAAGATTCAATAATCAATTTCCTTAGTCTAAAATCTGGAAAGTCAAATTTAAGATGAAACATAAACCTGCGCCAAATAGCAGAATCTAACTGTCCTTGATGATTTGTAGCACCAAAAATTGCTAATGGGACACCTTCATAGTTTACTTTATCAATAACTTGTAAAAAAGAGATTACAGCTCTTTTGATCTCTCCAACTTCATGAATGTTAGACCTTTCTGAACCAATTGCATCTATTTCATCAAAAAATAGGATAAATGCGTTATTTTCTTTTGCAATATCCGCTGAGAGCTCCACGACATTCCTAATATTTTTGATCGTATCGCCGAGTAATGGAGATACTAATCGATCTGATTCAACCACACAAATGGGTATATCATATTGCTTGGAGAATGCTCTTGTTAAAGAAGTCTTACCCGTACCAGGAGGTCCATATAATAAAACGGTTAAACTTGGTGATAATTTTGAACTTTTTAATTGGTCTTTAATGTCATCATATTTTTTCAAAGCTTTAAAAAAATCGTCTAGTCTTTCTTTAATATCTTCATTACCTAGGATATCATCAATTGATTCCTTAATATTATCGGGTAAAAAAACAGCACCATACTTCCCAAGACGTTCTTTTATTTCATCATCTGAATATGTAATTCTTTATCATCTCTTTCTTTTTATATTTTATTTACTTTTTCTTTCTTTATCAATCTTTTCACATTCACTCGCAACTTCAGAAATTAAATCTTTAAGATTATCTATTTGAGATCCAATGAAATTAAAAATTTCTTTTCTATATTGAGGAGAATCCCTAATTTTCATCTTATCAATTCCTAAATAATTTGGAAAACATGCAAGTTTCATTAAATAAGGGAGTACTTTTTCATTTGTCTGTAAATCTTTAAAAATTGAATAAAAAATATTCTCTTCTGATAATTTCCACTTTAATATTCCCATATATATTAAAAAAGAAAAATTCAATGCAATCCAATTGATCAATTCTCGACTTAAAAATCCCCGCCTCATCGATGCGAATGCTAAATAATGCAATAATAATGTTTCATTGCTAAATTGAGGAATATATCTTAAGGTGCCATCAGACTGCTTGTTTTCTCGTAAAAAGTTATTATCAAGTAAAATTTGTACGAAATTTTCTTTAGGAGCTAAAAATATACCATCAATTATTCTCAATCCCATTAAATCAGCTAATTTTTCAATGGACTCTTCTTCTGTATTAGCAATTGAATCTATATATGGTGAAAATACTTCACTTTTCAAGATCATTGGGATTTCATGATTTTCTCTTTCGGGGAATTGTCCATAATTAGGATCGAGATTGAATAATGAAACGATATTGTTGATAATCTGATAAATCTTTGGTGAAATTCCAGGAATTTCAAATAAATCTGGATTTTCTAACTTTTCTCTATAAAATGTATGGGACTGTAGTAAATGTCTTTGGCATTCATAGAATTCTGGAACGTGTTCTAATAATTTTTCATATATAATTTTCAGGTTTCTACCCCTCGGGAAGAGTATTTCTTCTAAAAATTTTACTGAACGGTATAAATAAGTACTTTCAAAATTTTTTTTATCAGGTGATGTTATGTGCTGCAACACGTTCAAAGCATCAACAGATTCATGGAGAAATTCTAAAATATAATCCTTTATATCGATAATTTCTATTTTTTCCTGATATTTTGTAATAAAATCTTTCATTATTTCATAAATATTTGATCGATACATTGCAGAGAATTCAGATAAAGCTCGAACTGTTCTAATGTTTCTCTTTTCCTCTTCTTGCCTTATTTTATCTAAAATCTCAGTATCTAATAACAAATCGGGATCTAAATCTTTAATGATTCTCCTTGTCTCTCGGAGTATTGGCCTCATGTGGCTGATAAATGTTAAATATCTTGGAAAAATATCTGTCCATTTTTCTCTTCTCTTTCCAGCTTTAACGGTTCTTGAATAATTTCTTTTACTGCTCAATTGAACACCTATTTTTTATTCTTCATTATATCCAACTAAAATTTCAGTGAAAATGTTAGCAATTTCGACGAATATTGGGATTTCAACACGAACCATATTTCCTAATATCCATTTATTCACGTCCTTCAATAAAAACCGAATTTGATTCATAATACTAGATTCTTTTTCACTGGTGATTATTTTTGAAAACCATAATCCCCCACCAACTCTATAAGCGATAATTTTTATCAAGGGTTCAAAGAGTGATTCTAAAACTTGTTTTATCATCCATGATTTTGGAATCACGCTCATATTTTGTTCATCATAGGAAGGATCTTTTAAAATAGGATTAGTTTCATCCACGGATACTTTTGGCATGAAGCTCAATAACAATATCAAAGCAAAAATCGCTGAAATCCCATTAATAGTATATGATCCTCCAATTTTATCAAGATCATCCCTATTTACTGCCAAATTTGCTAAAAACATGCAAATGAACACGTTTCTATCAAAGGCTTCTGAAACATATGCATGTCCAAGTTTTTCATCTATGATTACATATTTTTCTTCTAATATAGCTAATATTTCTAAAGGAAATGTATAAAATGTATAAACCTTTCTTTCACTTCTTCTAATATCTTTCTCAACAACGAGTTCTTTAGACACCAAACCAAATAATTGTACTAGTTCATTTAATTGTTTTTTTACATAGCTTCGAGGTTTGTTAGGATCACCAAACATTGCGAAAAATTGATGGTCGACTATATGAAAATCGTTTCTCTTACTAAAAGCTTCAACCATCCTATCAATGATAGGTCCTTGAGAGTATGAAGCAATTGCTTTTGCTTTTGAGGTAACAAAACCATTTAACAATTCATTTATGATAAAATCTTGTTCATGCGTTCTAGATTTGAGGATTTTTGTAAAAGCTTCAGTGAAATCTTTAGTTACTGGAAAAAATGAATTCTGGATCTTGTCATCAATAGCTTTAATAAAGATTTCTCCATCATTCTTAGGAAAGTGAATTTTCATATTATTTAGCCTGTTTAAAAGTGCTTCTCTTGCTCCAGGAATGTTTTCCACATCTCTTTTTTCTAAATGCTTTATAGCACTATCAACTCCCGCTTCAAATTCTCGTAAGAGTGCTTTCCAAGTGATATTCATACTTTCTTCCATGGTTCAATACTCTTTTCTATTTATCCTTAATATCCCAGTTTAATTCTTTTGATATTTTTTTAAGTGCGACAATCAACGGCTTGAGTTCTTTTTTATCATAAATGTTTGGTGAAGATACTCCTTTTTGAAGTTTCCATCCTAATTGCGTTCCTGCACCCATATCTCTTTGTCCATATTTCATCAAATTCTTTAAATCTCTTGTCCACCAATAGAACCTAAGCCACTTTTTATTTGGATTATCTTTTGAATAAATCACGACTAATGCTTTCCACTCTCCCATTAGCCATTTGATTGTTATACCACTAACAGGTAAATAAAAATTGATTGGAAAATTTCCTTGAAAATTTAAATCTAATTCTCTTGAATCTATGTCAAAAATTGGCTGTCCATATCCTTCCATAATAACAATCTCTCCACAATGGGGGCATTCATAATGAAATTTTTCTTTATCCATTTTTTTTTGACAATTAGGACAAGTTCGATTTTCTAAAATTCGATATTTTATAATATCAATTTGTTTTTCTTTTAATTTTTGATCTTCTGATTTTGGTTCATCACGTCCATATTTCCCATGCCATCCCCAATATTCATCAAAATCATCATCTATTTTTTGTAAAGCAATGATTAAGTTATTTAGTACATCTTTTTCATGAATTTTGATCATTCCCCCATGTCCATAAAAAGATTTCGTCCACCAAGATAATCTTACATATTTTTCACTTTTTAAATATGCATTATGGCATATTAATGCTGCAAACCATCTTGTTGGGGTTTTACTAATCGTGATTCCTTTTTCAGCAATTTCATATTGTTTATTTAATCCACCTGCATTATTATGAAAAAATTCCCCTTTGAGAAAATCTCCTTCTTCAATCTTTTTATTAACTTGTGCTTCCGCTTTTTCATCTTTTCCCTTAATAATCTTCTTACACTGAGGGCATTGAAAGATTCCCTCCACTAGGGGTTCCATATCAACATTACAAGCAGGACACTTCATTTTTAACTTGTTAAAACAAACCTCTCAAAATCTAAATTCATTAACTTCACTTGTTTCTTTGTCAATTCAGAAATTTCATCATTAGTTTCTATTATTTTTTTCCTTAAAGTTATTAGCGAATCTTGAATCTCATTAACAATATTATCTTCATTATAAGAGACTTTTTCAATGAATTTCAAATAGCTATATTTTTTATTCTTACCTGAATAATAACTTTTTATATCTAATAATTTTTTCTCAATTTTTTCCATTTGGGAACGATAAGTTAGTAATTTTAATAACAGGGCATTCCAATCTTTAAAAATTTGAGCATTTTTATCAATATCTTTCCAATCAAATTTATCTGACAATTTTATTTTTTCTTCCTTAAGGAACTTAAAGATATCCTTATTTTCTTTCAAAGCAACATTAATTTTTTTAATTGTTGTTTTAGCATTTAGTCCTGAATCAAAAACAGAGATAAAATCTGTCAGTTTAGTTGATATCTCCTCAAAACGTTTATAAAATCCTTCTATCGTTATTTCCATTTTAATTGCTTGATATATGTTTCCATATTGCTCCAAAATATAAAATAGGTCATCAGTTAAGGTATAATCATTTTCTCCAATTTGAAGAATGAATGGATGAATCATGCTACTTTTTTCACATAAGACACTTTTTAATCTTGTTAAAGCAGAGTTGAAGTTTCTTCTCGTGAAAAATTTAAATTTTTTAGTAATCATATTAAATAAAGTATCATCAGGAATCAAAATTACATTATTTTCAATTGTAACTGTTTCTTCACCAAGCTTTATAATAAAATCATTTTCTTTATTTTCAAACTCTTTTATACTTCTAATGTTTTTAAAAAGCCCTAAATCTATAGCAATTTCAATAAATTCTTTAGGCCAAAACATAGTAATGTTTTCCTTATAAATATCATCAAGGACTAACACTTTTTCATAGGAGTCTATTATAGTTTTATCGTTTAAATCTTGAAGAAAATCGTTTCGAATTATATACAAGAATAAAATTATATACCTATTATCGACGTTATCTAAAATTTTATTTATTAATGTTTTATCATAGTCTAGATCTAATTTTTCATGTTCCATTCCCAAAATCCACTCACTAGCTATTAATACTCTATTTTATTCCGCTAAAAAAAGATATTTTAATATAATAAACCATTGCTAAAAAATTTTACGATTTTGAAGCGAGAAATCAAAAAATTTTTTAGTTTTGATTTCCAATAATAAACTGAGAAATTATTTTTCTTATATAATTTTGATTTTTTATCTTTTTAAATGAAAATTTATCAATAGGTAATATTCATGGGAAGAAGAAAAAGAAAACAACAAACATATAAAAGAGTCAAGAGAGTACCTAAGATCTTTACTTGTCCAGAGTGTGGTGAAAAGTCCGTTAAGGTCAAGGATATAAGAAAAGGACCCATTGCCACTGTCAAGTGTGGATATTGTGGATTGGAAAAAGAAGTATTAGTAAATTCAATATCAGAACCCGTTGATGCCTTTGGAGATTTTATTGATATATATTACGCAGACCAAGAGCTCACAAGACTTGAAAAAAGAATTGTAAAATTAAAGGAAGAAAATGAACTTGGAGAATTAGCTCTGTGTTATTCAATTCTGTCAGATATATGTAAGGCAAAAGCAGCTCAACTTATGGAAGATGAGGATAATGTAAATATGGAGCAAGTAAATGCTTGGAAAGAAAAAGCGGAAAAATATAAAAGACTTGAAAAAGATACTATTCAAAGATTAGATGCCGAAGAGCTCGAACGAGGAATTAAAACAGATGATGAGACATTATTCGCAGAGCATGAAGAAACTGGAGGCATAAAGAAAGAGAAGAAGATTAAAGATGTCTTTAATGATCCAGGATTTCTTGAATTTTAAAAAGATAAATTTCAGGATCTAATTCTAAATATTAGATTTAATTGAATTACTCATTTAAAAAACTGTACTAAATCAATTTTAAAAAAATTTGCTATAAAAAAATATTAGCGTTTTCTTTTTGCAAATAATTGCTTGAGTTCACCCATTATTGCCCCTCTTAAAGAAACAGGATTGGCAGGACGGGCTGGAGCCGGATTTGGTCCTCCAGGTGGTGGAGGTGGTCCTCCAGGTGGTCCTCCAGGGGGAGGCGGCGGTCCTCCAGGTGGTCCTCCAGGCGGTCCTCCAGGTGGTCCTCCGGGTGGTCCTCCAAGGGGAGGGACACCAGAAGATGCCATAGCAGGTCCAGAAACACCACCTGATTTTAGAGCATTAAGATCTCCATTCAATGCATTAATACGTGATTCGAGAGATGAAATTTGTTGAGTAATAGTACTTAAAGAATTATCGACTAAATCCGGTATCCTTAATACGATACTCATAATCTTTTCGATAATAGATCCAAACGCATTAACCTTCTCGTCAAGAGGACTTTTCTTAGCAGATTCCAAAAAGAGATTAAATTCTTCAGCCATAAGAAACAATCTACAATTCTATTTATTATTCATTAATTTAGGTAAATAAAAAAATTATTCTATTTAATATATGATCTATTAATTAATAAATTTAAGTCGAAAGTAATAATGTTCGTGTTATGGAAATTAATGAAGATTAGACTACCTTTTTAAGAGTTCTCTAACTTCAATTAGCGTTTATTTCAAGGTATTAAAAAAAAATATAAAGAATTGGTCTATTTAATTTGATTTTAAATTTCTGAGTCTATCAATAAAAGAATTGATAAATATTACTCATATAAATGGTTTGTATGGTTCTATTAAAATAAATTACTATAGATAAAATTAACTAAATTCTGATATTTGTATTTTTGTCCATAGCTTATTAAGTTCATCCCTGACTTCTAAAAATTGGCCTACATGTTTTAGAAATACATCTCTAGCTCGATCAAAATCTCTTTGAATATCATTTAATTCTTGGTCAAGTAAATTCAATTTATCTCCTTCAATTAACTTGTTTTTAGCCTTTTCTACGCGTAATGCCTTTTTTATAACACCAGATCTCCTACTGGCAACATCATCTAATTTTTCGGCAAATTCTTTCTTTTTTTCGATGAAATATTCTTTTTTAATAATGACGTCTTTATGGGCTTCTAAATACTTTTCTAACGCTTCAATATAACCTGTATTTTTATGGACTAAATCATCGAAAATATTTACTTCTTCTTCTTTGATGTTTGACCTTTTTTCTCTTGCAAGAGTTTGCATTTGTTTGAGAACATCCCTCATAGAACGATTCACGGCTTTTCTTGTGATAATCACTTTAGAGACATCATCAATATATTTTTTTTGCGATGAAATTAAAGATTTTTGATCACTTGCTAGCTTATTAAGCTTAGAAACTAATTCTTTTTCCATTTTTGCTAACTCTAGCTCATCTTCATGTGTTATTATCGGGCTCATGTTAATAATCCTTTATTATTAATTTTTAATTTTTTTTTATTCATTATGATTTTGTATTACTTCAACACAACATTTCCTTTTAAATTTTTTTTATATTCAAGATTCATTTGGGATAATGAGCCGTGATGATATTATCTTTATAATTTGCTTTTAAAATTCTTACTGTTAATTCTTTTCCAATTAAATTATCTGAAAAAGTAAGTGGTTTTTTTAAGAGCACTTTAATTCCTTGATTTTCATCTAATTTTCCTATACATTCATTTTTCCAGCGTCCCTTTGAAACGACACTTATTTTTATTAAATCCCCTTTTTTAAATCTTGTACTAAAAACTGCTTTTCTTTTATGTATTCCAAAATCATTAGGTCCCATTTTTAATTTTATTTGATATTTAGTTTCGAGACTTGATAATTGCTTATAAAAATATCCCCATGACTTTGGACGTATTTTTTTTAATTTTCGACCTGTATTGTATATCAGGTATTTTTGAATACCTAGCATTATGTTCTTTTCTGAATATCCCTCATTCCTCTTTTTTATCGTGAAATTAATTATATCTTCAATATCTTTATCATTTTGTCCAGGAAACCAGACTGGTGCGAGTAAGACATCAATGTTCGAATCTAAAAGTAAATTGATATTTTGGATTAATGTTTCCATATTATAATTAGTTATATTGCATAAATAATTAGCCATATCTCTATTTAAAGTGTTTAGACTTATGTTAATTCTCGTGAGGTTTACCTGTTCCAACTTTTTTATGATTTCAGTATTTAATAACAAACCATTTGATTGCATTGAAATTATTTTTACTCCAGAAAGCGTCCAAAGAGATTGAATTAACTCAAAAATTTCATTATATAATAAAATCTCCCCATAAGGAGCTAGATGGATTTCAAGGTCATAATTTCCCTTTATTTCAATGACCTCCTTTATTTTTTCAATTAAATATCTTAATTCTAAGATGAAATTAGTTTCATAATTTCCAGAGTTTACAAAACAATATTTACATTTCAAATTGCATAAAGTTATAGGTTTGATTTCTATAATATTTGTTCCGCGGTCAATAATTCCAATAAAATCAACTCCAAATAGGGGAATCCCTGAAGTTTTATCAACCTTGATAACGTTTGATGCCATAGTGATCATTCATTCTATATATCGTAAAATAGCAACTAAGGAACCCAAATCAACAATTTGTTTTCCTGTAGGTTGCTCGCTATTTAAAATATAAATTTTTCCCCCTGCATATTCTACATTATTAATTAATTTTTCAATTTTCAGTTTATGTTCTTTTGAGGTACCCCTTATTAAAGTATCTGCTATGAATAGATCTTTAATTGATCCTTTTTCAGCAACCTCATTAATTTCCTTGAAACCAATCTTAATCATTTCATCATGAGTACTTAATAACTTAAAAATTTCTTGAATTTTCTCTGTTTCTTGAAAAATTTTTACTTTTTCTTTTAAATCAACTAATTCCTTTGATTTTAAAGATTCTAATATAGCACTCTCAGTGCCGGAACTCGCATGAATGCTTTTTATTTTAGGAAGATAACTTGATGCTCCTTTTTCTTTAAGATATTTTATAAATAGATCTCTCGTATTTCCTGGTCCGCATATTATTATGAGATTAATCTCAATATTTTTAAGATTTTCTTCAAGAATTCTACGAATGTCGGAAAAGAAATCCTCTAATGCTTTATTCCTATGGGTTTGCTCATATCTTTTTCCCGGGATGTTTTTTTTAATTGTAGAAATACGTTTATGACTAAAATTTGTTATTTGGGAGATGGTTGCCAGACCTGTTTCTATAGCAATTATGATCATTATAAAGTTAGATTTAAATTTTGAAGATTTTTTTAATCTATTTAATTCATTTTTTAACCATATTTCTTTTTTAATGGTTAATTTTTGGCCCGGTTCAACATTAAATGTATGATACGTTCCATAACTGACTAATTCGTCTGGACCTTCTATAATAGTACCTTTAACTCTTAATCTGTTTGAAAATTCATGAAATGCAATATCCTCAACTTTTAAAGTAAGAACCATCGGTTTTCGGGTGCCTTGGGTGCCTTCTTTTATAACTACTCTTCTAGTTGTTCTAGCAGTTGCTATGTCGCCTTTTGAAAGCACGTTATATAAGGTCCATAGGTCATTAAGATCCTCTACTCTTAGTGTAATTTCTCCTTTTTTTTGATCATTTTCTAAAATTTTCACAGAATAATCTTATCCCATTGCTTTTTTTTTGATTATTATAACATTACACATATTATAAAAAATAAGAATATTAGAAAAATTAAATTAAAAAAAGAAAAAATTTTGAAAAAAATTAATTTACTTTAATACCTATTTTGAGTTATTTATCTCCTAAAGCTTCGCGAACTTTTTCGAGTTCTTGCCTACGCTTCTCTTTTTCTTCTTCTCTCCTCTTTAACTCCGCCTCATCGACCTTATCTAGAGATACTCCCTTCTTAATTTCTTCAGCTAATTCTTTATCTACTGGAGCCATATATTCAACACCTTTTAATTTTAATTATTAGATAGCTATCATATAATTTTGTTTGAAAAAATAATAAAACATTTTTTATATAAATTTTCGCGATCACGAATTTTTTTGAAAACCATTAAAAGTTAGATTTTTATCCATTTAAGGAGGAAAATTCTTATTAGAACCTTCGCTATTTAAAATAGACAAATATTATATTTTAATTATTTAATAGATATTTTTATCGGTAAGAGATTCTTTTTGAAAAAATTTTTTTGTACTAATTTAATTTATTCCAAGTCCTCTATAATAAATTTTCGATTATCATCTAATTCTTTCATAAATACTTTAATTGGCGTTGATTCTGTTATTTGGAAATAACTTTCATCTCTAAAAGGTATTATTTCCACTATCCTGCAATCCATATTAAACCTATCTAATAAAGATATGAATTTTTCATTTAACGTGATATTTATGGGTAATAAAAGCTTGTTGTTTTTTATGGGCATATGATCAGGAGGTAAATTATATTTTTTTACCAAAATGTCTTGTAAGATGATTATATTTTCACTCCTCCCCTCGATTTCTGCATAAATTAGTAAGCCTTCTTTAGTAACCTTTTCATAGGGGAGTTTGATGGCTTTTGCACGTCTATAATATCTATTTTTAAGTTGATGGTAATCTTTAGCTATAATTGAACAGAAATGAATCTTAACCAAAACTCTCGATCTAATTTTTTTTATCATATCAATTGCAGTCATAAAACTATTTTCAACTGAAGCTATCGTTCCTTCTTTTAATTTAAAACCTTTATCCTTTAAATGTTGGCTATTGGGAAAACAATATTCAAATTCATTTAAATTTATGAATTCTGCTCCTATATTATCCAAATAAACAATGAAATCTTCCAGTTCTTTTATAGAATGAGATTCAGGAATGACAGGAACTTCAGCACCTACTGAAATCCCTTTATTTAATGCATATTGAATGTTTGACCATTTATTTTTAGGAGGATTGAATCGAATTTCATCTAGACCTGCTTTTGAAAGTTTTTTGGCTATTTTATCATCAAAATTAATCCCATTAGTATAGAGATGAACGTGAAAACTCTTACCTTTTTTCATTTTCACGTATTTTATATAGTCTAATGTCTTGTCTAAATTTGAATTGTAAAGGGGTTCACCACCAGTAATGCTCATTCCCTTAGCATCAATTTTATTGATTTCTTCAAGTAATTCTTCCTTATTACTTATTTTTATTTCGTTAGCATAAGTAGAATCTTTACCCTTACGTTCTTCAGAAATTGGGCAATACCAAGAGCAATGCCCCGGAATTTGACAAATTCCGTTTAGAAAGAGTACTACTTTAGCTCCTTTTAAACATAATTCACAACCTTTGGGCATTCCCCTACCTTTTATATAAAATGTTCCTTCTTTTGACTCAATAATTTTCTTTTTCATTTTTTATACAATTTTTTTCTTATAATTGAATGTTTAGCTGCGATTTTCTTTAAGACTTCTTCGATAGACTCGTTCATATCAATTACTCTCTTAAAAAATACCCCAGTTCTACCATAACGTTCTCTCCTTAATAATACATTTTTTCTTTCATTGATGAATTCAATGTTTATTCCCATCTCTTTAGCAACAACATTTTCATTATTTATTATCGATAACTCTTTATGTCCTTTAGGTATAGGCTTAATCATCACTAGTCTTTTGTCAATTCCAATTGCCCTAATGTCATTTTTTATTTGTTTTAAATCAACCTTACCACCAAAATCATAAAATTGAAGATTCTTTCTTTCCAATCTTGTCAAAGGTAGAGTGATACATTCTAATTCGTTTAAATGAATGTATAGTCGTATTGAATCTTGTGGAGTTGCTATGATAATCTCTCTGAAGTAATTATTAAATCCGTACTTTTCAAGAATCAATTCAATTTGAAATGAAGGGATATCGTTTAGTATGATTATATCTATGTCACTATCACGATGTACATCACCGCGAGCAACGCTTCCATATACATATGGATTATATTGTTCGAACATACTGAGTAATTCAATTGCTCTTTTTCTTTTTGCTCGTAAAAGGTCCCATTTTTCCTTAGAATAAGTCACGGTAAGATGGTGTTCCCTCAATATGCTTTCTTTTGACATAATTAAAGATTAAAGAAGTGATTCTTAAATAAAAGATTCTAAAAAGTCAATAACCATTCCTAAAAGGAAAGTTTCATAATACTTAAACAGTTTCCGGCTTTTCTCAATAATTTTTATGTTCAAATCTCTCTTTTCATAATCGGGATATAATTTTAAAAATTTTTTTAAATTTATATTATTTAGGAAAAAAAATGACTTCTTACTAAAAATAATTAATAATTTTTGCTTCAAATTTGTATCAGACAGAATATTTGAAAGCTTTCTGATTAAAAATTTATTTATTTTAGGATTTATTAATATCAACGCTTTATTGTTTATTGAACTTAGCATCGAATATTTTAAAAACATAGCTTTAGAATCTAAGATTAATGTATATGAATTTAAATTTAATTTATATTTTTGTAGAATTGCCTTTAGCTCTATAATAAGGTTAGCAAGTGCTTCTTTATGATATATTTCCTCTAAACCATTAATTTTATTTTTGAAGTCTATGTTTACGTTTACAACATCAAATCCATAACTTGACAAACCCCTTATCAGGAGCTTGTGTATTTTTTTTCCTTCATTTTTCAAAAAAGTAATAATCGTATTTTCTATAGGTTCATGCTTGCTTAATTTCAGATTACTCACTAAATTTATTCTCCTAATTGAATAAAATTCTCCTATTCTGCTTAAGTTATGATCTTTAATTTTTTTCTTGAGTAATTCAATATGTGAAAAACTATTTCGCCACCTTGTTTTTTTTATGAAGACTTTAACACCAAATAAGATTATAAGCAGAATTATGATAATTATACTATCAATGAGGATCCAATCAAGCCTAAAAATATCAATAAATAACATTTATTGGATACAACCACTAAAATTAATTTAAAACATCTTTAATCCAGTTCAAGTATTTCTCAGATCCCTTATCAATTTTAACACCTATACATTCAGGATTTTCATAACTGTGAATATCAATTATCTTTTCAATTAATTTCTCACTTTTTTCTTCTGTAGTTTTGATTATTAACAGAATTTCAGTATCATTTTCTATTTTTCCCTTCCACATATAAATAGAATTTATATCCTTAATAATATTAACACAAGCAGCGATTTGTTTTTCAACCAATAAATTTCCAATTCGTCTTGCTTCTTCAAAATTACCAACAGTTACAAAAAACAAATATTCATTCATAATAATTCAAAATTATATATTTTAGTTAAAAATCTTTAAAAGTTCTTATTAGAAATAATATCGTAGTTTTTTTATATAAGTAATTTAATTGTGCGGTATAAAAAATTTTCTACACCAGAAATTATTAAATAACCAAATTTTTATTATTATAAAAGAGTTCTATATTAAGTATAAAATGTTTTCATTATTATAAAAAATTTAAAAATTTATATCAATAATGGTTTATATCATTCTAGAGGCTTATTAAAAATGAGAAGTCGTATTGGAGGTATTTAAAATGCTTCATAATGTCTATTTAATACATCAACTTACAGGTATCTGTTTGATCCATCGCAAGTATGGTTCAATCGAATTCAACCAAGATTTAGTTTCAGGTTTTTTAACCGCACTTAAAGATTTTAGTGTTGAATTTTCTAAAGGAAGTGGAGAGTTGAAGGTAATTGACATGCAAGTATTTTATTTGATGCTAGTTTTTAAAGAAGGAGTATTAATTACTGCTGCTGCTGATAAGAATGATGATAGCAAGATAACCCATAAAGCTTTAACTGAAATAATAGATAAATTTGTCGAAAAATTTGGAGATATTCTTAATGACTGGGCAGGAGATGTCCGAATATTTAGGGGATTCGACGAAATAATTGACACGACCTTAAAATCAGGTAAGGTAGCTGAAATTCCACTTAGAATTCCGATATTAAAAATCTATAAAAAAGATTTTACCAAATCTCAATCAACTATTGCAAAGAAGGGAATGATTCTTTCTGCAGATGATTTACAACAAGTCAGTGAAAAAAAACCAGAATGGGTTTCAAAGCGTTTACCAACACAAGTAATTACTCAGGGATATTTAGATGAAAAACAATACGAAATTGCCCATTTGGCAGATGGTTTTCACACGGTTAGTGATATAGCTGAAGATGCAGGAATTCCCGTTTCAAAAGTTCAAGGAATTATAGATAAATTAGATCAATATGGATTATTAAAATTTATTGATATAAAGTAAGATTTTACTTTTTTTGAACAAACATTTTTTTTATTGCTTTTTATGAAATATTTTACTAAGAATGTAAAAATTATTTCTTATACTGTTAAATAAAAAAATTTATGAAAATTAAATTACTATTTTGAGTAATGAATGTAAAAAAGATTGGAGACAACATTTTCGAAATTGCACCAATGACATTGATGGGGAGAGTTCAAGGTAAGATAGAAAAATTTCAGATGAAGGTTCCTGTTCATATATATGCAAATGATTACATTTTAGAGAAAATTAAGTTGGATCGTACTTTAGATCAAATAAGTAATGTAGCCTGCTTACCTGGAATTGAAAAACATGCGATTGCTCTTTCAGATGCTCATCAAGGTTATGGATTTTGCATTGGTGGTGTTGCAGGAACGGATGCAGATACTGGAATGATATCTCCTGGTGGTGTTGGTTATGATATTAATTGTGGTGTAAGATTATTAAGAACTAATTTATATCAGAAAGATATTGAAAAAATCCTCCCTAATCTGTTAGACAAAATATATAGTAATATTCCTTCAGGATTAGGATCAAAAGGTAAGTTGTCGTTAAATTATTCTGATTTAGATGAAGCATTAAATAATGGATTGAATTGGGCTTTGGATAATGGATATGCGATTGAGGAGGATCTTCGTCATTGTGAGGAGAATGGATATTTAAAAGATTCAAATGCAGATTTAGTATCACAAAAAGCTAAGCAACGTGCAATCAAACAACTAGGTTCTTTAGGGAGTGGAAATCATTTTCTCGAAATTCAAAAAGTTGATGAAATATATAACAAAAAAATTGCTGAGAAATTGGGAGTTAAAGATAAAAATCAGATAATGGTCATGGTTCATACTGGAAGTAGAGCACTTGGTCACCAAGTTTGTACTGATTCCATAAGAAACATTGAAAAAGCCATGAAAGAATATAACATTAAGGTTCCTGATAGAGAGCTTGCCTGTGTTCCTGCGGATACTCCAGAAGCACAAAATTATCTGAGTCAAATGTCTTGCGCGGCAAATTTTGGGTTTTCAAATCGTCAATTAATAACTCATTGGATTAGAGAATCATTTCAAAATTTATTTAAAAGAGATATAGATGAATTGGACTTTAAATTAGTTTATGGTGTCTGTCATAATATCTTGAAAATCGAAGAACATAAAGTTAACGGGAAAAAAATGTCTTTAAACATTCATCGAAAAGGTGCAACTAGAGCATTTCCTCCAGAACATCCTAAAGTTCCACAAGAATATAAAAGCATTGGACAACCAGTATTAATCCCTGGAACAATGGGTTCTTCTTCATATTTATGTGTTGGGAAGCCAAAAGCGATGGATCTCACTTTTGGTTCAACTGCTCATGGAGCAGGAAGAGTAATGTCTCGTTCGAAAGCAAAAAAAAAATATTGGGGAGATAAAATTCAAACAGATCTTCAAAAAAAAGGAATTTTAGTTAAAGCAGCTTCAATGCAAGTAATAGCAGAAGAGGCCCCTGGAGCATATAAAGACATAGATCAAGTAGTTCAAGTAAGCCACGATCTCGAAATAATTGAAAAAATCGTTAAGTTAACACCCATAGGAGTTGTTAAGGGTTAAAAATACTTTAAAGATCAAATACAATTTTTATATCTACTTTATTTTCTTGTTCAATAATTTCTATAAAAGAATACGTGATTGCCTTTACTTCTGTTCCAATTTCATGTTTATTGGTATTGAATGGTTCTCCTTTCAATTTTGCTTCTAATTGAAATTTTCCTTCAATATTTAATATCTGATTTACTGAAATTTCACAAAATATTAATCCATCTACATCAAAAATATAGAGAAGTTCAGAAAGAAAATCAAATAATAGCGCTTCTTTGTCTTCAGCTTCAATTTTCACTGATTTTTCAATTTCGGGAGCAATATTTTTCAGATTAGGAGAAATTATCGTCATTAAACTAAGAGCACATTGAGAAAAAGCTTCTTCTAAATTCTTTCCCCAACTATGGCTTTGAGTATCAGCAGTATGGTCTAAAAATTTAAATCCTTTCAATTTGTTAATACAAAATGTCAAGATGTTTAAAAATTTTTAGAACAGATCAATTTCAATAATAGAGGACTTTAAAGTTATAATAATAAATCTATTTTTAACATGTTAAATACTTTAATTGATGATTTATTTTTATCTCAAAAAATTGAATTTAAGAAGAAGTTTACAAATAAAGAACTGCTCCTTTTTCAATATTTTAAAATAAAGACAAAAACTTTTGCAGAAAATATCATAATTATCAATAAGAATATATTTTATTTCGTAAAAAAAAATGATTATTTTAAGGCTAAGATGTATCAGCATTCATTGAGAATGGATGCAAAAAATATGAAAGTAATAGTCATAAGTTCAGAAAAGATATTGATAAAGCAAATCTTTAGCTTTTTTCCAGATACCTTTATTTATGACATTAAACTTGAATTAGATGATAAGAAAGGGTATTATAAAATTATCCTTTTTTTTTTATCTTATAAGGATAGGGGAATTGCTATTGGTAATAGTGGAGAATATATTGGAGCAATTAATTATATATTTCAAAACTATATTTTCTTGAAAGGAAATTTTGGTAAGAGAAATTTTATAAAAATTGAGTGTAATTTAATTTGAAAGGAATTACCATGGAACTTCTTTCAATCCAAGCATGTAAGCAATAGTATTAGCCAATAAACTCACTGAAGGAGTTAAAATGATTATGAAAATTAATATATTTATATCTGGAATTAAAAAGATTGATGGAAAAAACAATCCTGGAATAGATATAAATAAAATAGCACCAAGGGCAAAATCTAATTGATCTACAACCCAAAAAGGTGCTCCACTTTTATAATTTAATCTTCTTTTAATGAATGAACCTATTAAATCTCCAAATGCGGCTCCATATGAAGAGAGGATAATTCTAATTAGTAAAATTAAAATACCTAGTGGAAGAGTTCCGCCAATAAAATAAAATTCATAATAAAATGGATATTTGTAAAAGAAATACGTATTCAATGGTATCATTGTGTCGGGTATTAATTTTATAAATGGCCATAATACCATTAATAATAAGAAGATTGCAAAAGAGATGGGAATTCCTATGTATAAGGGGCCTTTAATAAGACCATTCCATGTTTTATGATCTCCTAATATTCTTTGACCATTTTTAAAACATCTCCCTCCATCAATGGGTCTTCCCCCGCCAACGATTACCATTGCTGCATTAGAAAGGTAAGCCGGAAATATAAGTAGTATGGCAAATAATAATAAAGCAATCCAATCAGCAAAAGAATAGATTATTGATGTTACCATTATCTCAATTAAAAATAAGCAAAGGAATACTAATGTTAGTATTAATGCTATTTTTTTACTTTTTTTTTCTTCAGCAGTTAATTCTCTTCTCTTTTTCAAGTTTTAATTACCCTGAAATGTATTCTAATCTCATAATTTTCTTAGGTTAATATTTGATTAAATAAAATATTTTTTATTGAAATCTAATTAATAGGACATTAATAATATTGCTCAATAAACAATAATCTTTTAAATATCCGACATTAATATAATAAATTACTGCTATAGATGTTTAAACTTTGGTAGGTATTAACAAATTAACATTTTTTAATAATCTATGAATTAATAAATAACTTTAAATATCCAAGCGAAATAATTTATAATAAAAAAATTTCGAATGGAATGATGGTGGTGCTAACTAAGTGTTGAAAGATCCAAATAATAGTAATAATCGCTTTAATATTGAAAAGTTTTATAAAGGTTATTTAAATGCTCCAAAAATATTTAAAAATCAAAATGCATTGGAATCCACCTATATTCCAGAGGACCTACCTCATCGTGATAATGAAATTCGCATGATCGCTGAAAAAACAGCCTGTGCATTAAGAGGAGATACTCCCTCAAATTTCTTATGTTATGGAAGGACGGGTACTGGTAAAACAGCAACCATTCGCTATGTGAGTCAAAAACTTGCCCAACAAATAATCAATCATAAACCTTGGTGGATATATATTAATTGTAATTTAGTATCAACACCCTATCGCATTTTGGCTCATATTTATAATACAATTTCAGGAAAAGAAAGAATACCTCCGACAGGATTACCTAAAGATGTCATATTTAAGAAATTATTGGGTTTATTAGATCAAAAAGTTGGATTAACTATCTGTTTTTTAGTATTGGATGAAATTGACGTATTAATAGAGAAAGCCGGAGGCAACGAGATATTATATCTCCTCACTCGACTAAATGAGAATCTAGATTCTTGTAGAACGAGTTTAATTGGTATATCTAACAAGTTAAAGTTTAAACAATTACTCGATCCGAGAGTCTTATCTAGTTTGGGTAAAGAACCTCCAATTGTATTTCATTCATACAATGCAAAGCAACTTGGGGATATTTTACTAGAAAGAGCAAAAGTAGCATTTTATGAAAACGTCTTAAATGATGAAGTTATTCATTTATGTGCTGCATTAGCGGCCAAAGAAGATGGAGATGCTAGAAAAGCGCTCCAATTACTAAAAAAAGCAGGAGAGATTGCAGCTAGATGCCAACATAAAGTTGTTAAAGAAAAGCACGTATATGAGGCTTATGATGAGCTGGAAAAAGATTATGTGGAAGAATATATGCTAGGAATGCCTTTACAGGCTCAAATAGTACTTACAGCAATATTTTTAATTAAAAAATTCAATCAAGAATATATTATAACATCTGGAGATATTTATGAGGTACATTCAGATTTATCTAATAAAATACCAGGGATAAAGCAACTAACTAAGAGGAGAATTAGTGATTATATTAATGAATTAACGTTATCTGGAATTATTACAGCGGATACTAGATCTATGGGTCATTATGGAAGGACTAAAATCATTAGTTTAGATGTTGATATGAGTCTAGTAGAAAAAGTATTAAAAAAAAACACTAAAATTAGAAATATATTGAATTACAAACCAATATTATTACAATCAGATAAGGTTATCTTAAAAAAGAATGTATTTAAGAAATTAATTTAATCCTATTACTTATCCTGTAAAATCCCATTCATTAATATTATTAAGAATTTTTTCAAGGAAAGAGATTGTTGAAGCTTCGTTTTTTTCTTTTAAGATAAGAAAGAGTTTAATTATGTGCTTACAAAACTTTTTTTCTTTAGACTTTCTAGAAGTAAAATCATGACAATCATGAGACAAGATACATTTATTAATATCTATATAGATGTTATAAGGATTTTCTTTAGTTCCAGTTATTTGCGCCTTAACTATTCCATTATTAAAATTGATTTCCAAGAATTCCACTGCATCATTCGAAATTGATACTGCTCGATTTAAAGCTCCTTTATCTGAAAGTGCTTTTAATATGGTTCCAAAGGGTGATTTGATGGTGCTTTCTCTTTTTTGTACTAATTCCTTCTTTTTATTTATGTTGGATTTAATCTCTCTTTTTCTTTTTTGATTCCAGTTTATTAGTTCCTTTTCTAATGATTCTGATAATGATATAATGGACTCTTCATTTTTCGTTATGAGATTATTTTTAAGACCACTTTCAATTAACATTTCGGCCTTTTTTGGTGTTAGAAGAAATAATTCAAAAGAAATCTTATATAATAAATTTTTTTTTGAAATTTTCGGAAAGTTAATTATTTTCCAGATATATAACAACAATTCAGACTCATTATTGCGAGGTATTACAAAATTCATTAGTATTTAAATTATGTTAATCTATTTTATATTAATGTTTATATGTGTTTAAAATCTATTTCAGAACATTTATATGTATCTAACTCAATAATCGGGACAATACCTGGTGTTGGTGAAATTCCAAAACTTTTCATGAAATCCGTTTGAGCTTGAAAACAACCAGAATTGATTAAGGTGACGTTCTTATACTTGTCTCTTCCATTAATATGAACATGCCCTGTATGAAAAATGTCCGGAATTTTGTCTATTACTAACCAATCTTGACTCGTGGGTGCGATTTGAGTCCTC
>JBHLME010000232.1:0-3694 GCA_048938445.1 Promethearchaeota archaeon
AAATTCAATCATTTGTTATTAATTTCAAAAATTTAATTTTTAACAAATAAAAAAAAGAGATAACAAATGAAAATCGAAAATAGATTATCAAAAAGAGCACTCATAATCATTGGAATCATTTGGATCTTAATCTTTTCAGTAGGACTTGTATTAATTTTTACCTTAAATACAGCATTCTCTAGTGATAATATAATAATATGGTGGATTTTTTTCATTATCACTTACATGGGAGATGCTATTGTTCTTATCTTGATAATGGGGGTATTATATATTGCTTATGATAAAAACTACGCAAAAAAGTTAGTTTATAGTGTATTAGCTTCAGTATATATTAATAGTTTTATAAAAGATTTATTTAGAGATCCAAGACCAGCTACAAATAAAATTGAAATAGAACCTGATTATGGATTTCCATCTGGACATTCCCAAAATTCAGTTGCTGCTTACGGATATATTGCATATGAATTCAAAGATAGACATCTTATGAAAATTAAAATCATACCACTTCTTTGTTCAACAATAATCTTTTTTATTGCCATTTCCAGGGTGATTATAGGTGTACATGACGTTGATGATATTATCGGAGGATTATTAATTGGTATAGTGTTTTTGGTTTTATATATAAATTTACAACCGATAATTTCTGAAAAAATAAATCCCCTCAATTTTTCTATAAAATTTATACTTGCAATAATCATTCCAGTGCTATTATTTATTCTTGGTATAATTTTTTCCCCATATGCTGGTGAAGGTCAAGCTTTATTTGAAGATTTGCCTGTAAATATATATCCTGATTCTGGAGGTTATGCAGTAGTTTCTGGTGCTTTACTCGGTCTTTTAATAGGGTGCTTATTAGAGGAAAAATATGTGAAATATGATCCCTCAGAATTAAACTCTAAACAAATAAGAATTAATTTATTAATTGAGCTTGCTATCTTGATTCCATTATATTTTATCCTTGAATTTACATTAGATGGCAATGTATTTACCAGATTTATTAGATACGCAATCTTGGCATTTATTTTGGTATTTATCGGACCCCTTATATTCAAAAAAATAAATTCGAAATAAAAAATGATTTTTATTTTATTTTTTTTTAAATTATTTTAATATCTCCTGTTCAATACTTCTTTTAATAAAATTTCATTAATCTGCATTCGTTCTTCTGGAGTGATTTCTTCGTGTGGAGTAATGATCACGTTCATGTAAATATCATCCCTATTACTATAATGTTTTAATACCTTTTCTAATCTCATTTTATACCTATCTCAAATATGGTTATAAATTTTTCAAGTGTTTAGAGATTAATTTAAAGGGCTTCTAAAAAAAATAAATGACATTTGGACATCATCAAAAGAATATGTAGAGAATATGGGGTGGTAAAAACTTTTTCTTTAATTGCTATAATGAAATTAATTTTACAATCAGAATAACATGATATCAACTTTAAATAATCAAATACTATTTAATCTTCAAATAATTCTAAGTATTCAGCAATTTCCTTTACTTTTCCATGATCTTTAACATTCTCAAGAATTATTTTTGCTAATTCCTTTTTTTTCTGAAAATATATTTTCATGAACTCTTCTTTTTTTTTGTTAGGATACCTGATGCTTAGAGCCATGTCACGCCTTGGGCAACCTCCACTTCGCATGCAGCAATATGATATTGAGCCAAAACATACTATATCTGAATCCCAGTTATTTTCCTTAGAAAATTCTTCTTTAATTTTAATAAATTCCTGGGGATCTAATCCTAATTTTTTTAACACATTGTCTCTTTTACATTTAAATCCAAAAGTTAATGCAAATCCTGGTTTGCAACAAAAGGTGAGTGCTCGATAGTCTCCTCCCATACATATTGGAACAGGTGCGTCTCTTTCCCAACCGCTTAAGTCTCGAAGCTTTTCTGGGTCTAATTTCACCATTTTGTAAAACCTGTTTTTAAAAAAAAGAATTATAGAATGATATTTAGTAAAATGTTTTACTCGATATTAAGTTTGTACTTTATTAAAAAAGAATATCGGTTTAAAAAAATAATAATGATTTTATGAGAAATAACAAAAGAAAAAGAAGGGCCCGGTGCGGGATTTTCAGATAAAGGAAAGCCTCCAATTTCTATTGAACCCGCCTCTAGGGATTCACAGTCCCCAATACTAACCACTATACGCTCCGTCAATCATCGAGAAATTCGAGAAATAAAACCGGGCCAATGGTATGAGGACATATATGATAATTTTTTCTATTAAAAAAATTTTATTCAAAATATATTATTTCAACATATTTTAGATACTAATACAGTTTCTATAATTAGAGTTTTGTTAGTTTCTAAAGTAATCGAAGATATGATGTAATTATCACTATAATTACTTATTTCATACTATATTAATAATATAACTTAACAATTGATTGATGGCATCATCAAGTTCACCAGAATTATCTACAATAAGATCTACTTTTTTAAAGGTCTGATAAGTTTTAGCTCTTTCTATTCGTTTTTGTATGAGTGCTTCTGATTCTCTCCCACGTTCCTTTAGTCGAGAGATAATAATTTCTAACGGAACTTCAATAAAAATAACTTTAATATTTTCATAAATGCTTTTTGCCTCATCTATAATCATACGACTAACATTGATGATCACATGATGCCCATTTTCAAGGTACTCATCAATCTCTATAGGAATCCCGTAACATAAACCGTAAATTTTCCAACTTAATGAAAATTTTCCATTTTTTTCCATTTCCTCAAATTCTTCGGGACTTATTGAATAATTTTTCTCACTTTCAGAAGGAGGCCTTGTGATATACCTTTTTGGAGAATAAATTTTCTTTTTATTCAATGGATATCTCTTAATTACACCAGAAATTATTGAATCTTTACCACTAGAGGAGTTCCCCACAACTAAAATTAAGGTTCCGCTAAACTTTTTCTTTTTTTTTTCCATTTTTGATGCGATATTAATTTTGATATGTATTATATTATAGTAAAAAGTAAAATTAAAAAATCTAATTTGAATAATTATTTTTATCTATATTGAAATTTATTAATTGAAGCAAGTCGAAGATCACTCAAAATGGTAAAAAAAATTGAGAATGGAGATATTTTAGACATACCTGAGAGTTATCAAAGGTATTTAGACGAAATATATACCATTACAAGCAAAAAAAAGAAAGGTGGTTGGGTTTCAAATAAAGAAATTGCTGAAGCTTTGTCTATCAAGCCTGCAAGTGTATCTGGAATGTTAAATAAGTTAAAAAAACGAGGTTTCATACAATGGGAGCAAAGGAAATCAATTCGTTTGACAAAATTAGGAAAAGAAGTTGCAGAACATTTAAACGAAGTTCACTCTATATTGAATGAGTTTTTCGAAAAAGTTTTAAAGATTAAAGATAAGGAACTAATTAATGATTTATCATGCCAAATTGAACATCATATTACGGAGGATGTAAAAGATTCATTAAAAAAATTTCTCAATAGCTATTTATCCTTATAAAATAGGTTATCCAAATCATTTAATTGTAATATTATCTTATTCTACTTAATTTAAAAACTAAAGATGTTTGCATATGTCTATTGAATTAAAAGAAAAAATCGATATGATTAATGAACTATTTAAAGATTTTTCAAATTCAATCGAATTAGAGGACTTTCGATCGTTTTTATTATTCACAATGAATAGTCAAGTTCCATCTAA
>JBHLME010000110.1:0-14912 GCA_048938445.1 Promethearchaeota archaeon
ATAGAGGTTTCTCGCGAAATTTAATATATAATATATCCCCTAAAATTTCCTATTAATTTTGGAAAAATGGTAAGTAACTAAATTTAATCCATTATTTCCGGGACGCCTCTTTCTCTTTTTCTTACTATCTTAATAATTTTATAATATTACAATAGATAATTTAAATTTTAAATGGAATTATAAAATAAATCATTTTTTTTTACTTGTGAGTAAAATAGCAAGTTCTTAATATGTTCTATTTATAAAAAATCAAATTTTATTAATCATATGTCTTAGAGTATAGTTTAAAATGAATGATATATAATGAACTTAGAAAAATTAACCGAGCTTATTGTTGAACTAGAGTTAGATCTAATTCAAGATGCTGTTCGAGAAGCACTTGAACAAAATAAAAACGAACCACTTGAAATTTTAAACGCCCTAACAAGAGGAATGGATAAGGTTGGAAGTTTATATGAAGAAAAAGAATATTATTTAACAGAATTAGTACTTGCAGGAGAAGCAATGAAAGAGGCTCTTAAGATCCTACAACCTGCTTTACTTTCAAGAGGTAATACAGGAGAAAAAACTAAGGTTGTAATAGCAACTGTTAAAGGCGACAATCATGATATTGGAAAAAATATTTTATCCTCACTTTTATTGAGTTCTGGATTTGAAATACATGATTTAGGTATGGATGTATCAGCAGAGAAAATTGCTATGACAGTAAAAGAGACGGGCGCAAAGATCGTAGCATTAAGCACGCTCCTTACATCGACCGTCGAGCAAGTAAAAGTCGTTCATGATACTTTGAAAAAAGAAAATTTAAGAGATGATGTGAAATTAATTGTTGGAGGTGCTGCTTTAACAAAGGATATTGCTAAAAAATTAGGAGCCGATGATTTTGCATCAGATGCCGTTGAAGGTGTAAAAAATATCAAAAAATTAGCTAGAATGTAATATATCTTTTATGAAATTAATATCATAAATCTTATTACTACTATAATCAATTAAATTTCTTTTTCATTTACTTTTTTTGATATGTTCTTAAATTGAATTTCCAATAAATTTGCGCCTTTTTTTTCCATGAGGTTTTGAACAAATTTTTCAGTTTCTCCATAATCTTGAGTGAAAGTAAAATATGTTTTAATGGATTTATTATTCAAATCTAATGTTTCCATTAATATTTTAATTGCTGCAGCGGGTTTCCCCGCCCAAATTGGACCACAAATTATAATATCATTATATTTTGAAATATTTAACTTTTTAGCTTGTTTTTTTAACTTTTTATGACGCAAAAAGAATTGAAAGCATCGTAAAAGGTTTCCAGGAGCAAATTCTATAAGATCACAATTCTTTTCACGTGATATATTTTCAGCAATTTCCTTATTGTGTCCTAACAAGGAATAATATATAACGATTTCATTCATTATAATTACCATATCCTTTTGATAATACTATTTATTCAATTTGAAAATAAAACTTTTACCACATGAAGAGAATTTAATTGAATATCGGATAAGTTTTAGGAGAAAAATTTTATAATGGAATTTTTAATAATAACATCAACGGAAGACTTAGCTTCAATGAACATTCGTGAGAACTTAATCAATTCCAATCAATTTCATTTTAAGCAAGAAAATCTAAAATGGCATGATAATTTCTTATTCATTCTTGAAGATATTAATTTAAGAGTCGATAAATTTACATTTTTAAAAGAACATCAAATATATCTTGGATTAACGGACATTCCTCTAATTCATTTAAATGATTTAAAGCTAAAGAATTCTAACATTGATCCTGATTTATTGGTCTTTGCTAGCCGTCATCGGTCTGAAACTGCTCTTAAAGCATTTTTAACACATTTAACAGGTAATTGGTCCGACAAAGCAGATTTTGGAGGGAATCCCACACAGTTATCAATAGCAAGTGCTCTATTATTTAAAGCTGGTTTTCATTCCTTGAAAAGTCAATTAGATCTTCCTCAATTTAGTGAATTTTCAGATTTTTCTTTGGATGTGGAGGTTACACATCATGGTCCAACTACATTAGAGAAGCCACTATTATTCATTGAGTTAGGTAGTAGTGAAAATGAATGGAAATTAAAAAATGCGGGAGAACTTGTAGCAAATGCTATCATAAATACAATTTTAGAATATCTTAAAATGAAAGATGATCCAGAAATAGAAATTGGAATTGGATTTGGGGGAACTCATTATGCACCTCAATTTAGAAAATTAATCGATGAAAAAAAAATTGCTATTTCTTTCATTTGTCCCAAGTATTATATCCAAGAATTAAATGAGGAAATGATAGCTCAAATGATATCCAACACGTTCGAGAAGGTAGACTATTTTATAATTGATTGGAAAGGGACAAATAGTCAAGATAAACAACATTTATTTAGAATATTAGAACAATTTGAAAAACCTATTAGAAAAACGAAAGATTTCTGAATAATTAAACTCAAATCAAGATTCATCCCTGATTTTTTCATAATAAGTTATTAAATTTTTAAATACATAATGAGCAGGAGAAAATCCTTGAGTTGCAGATTTTGATAGGACTTTTTGAAGAAAGTCATCATGCTTACATCCCGTGATAGTTACATTAAGCTCTCTTATATTATACATGGACCTCCAAAACTGTGTTGGCCATGAAACAAGTGCTTCTAAGGTATTAAGGAATTTACTCTTTCCTTCTTTACTTAACTCCAATTCTTTCTTAACCTTATAAATATTACCACCATCTTTTTTAGTAATATTTATTATACCATCTTTTTCAATTTGTTTCATTAAATCATGTAATTCCGTGACCTTGATTTCATTTATATTGAGTTTTTTTAAATTACTTAATATTTCTGTATCATCAATTTCTCTGAGTTTCATCATTACGTAATTTCGAGCAATAATATTATATTTCAAAGGTACTGTTTCATGATCTAAACGATTATATTGGATCAAATTTCCTAATATTTCCTTAGCGACCATGTATTTCAGTATTAATTGATCATCTACAGAATAATCTCTTTTTAATTGTTCAGAATCGTTAAAATAAGAGTGATATAATGTTTGTAATAAAGTTTTAATGCTATAAAATCCATCTACTAAAGATTGTTCTACATTTTTTAACACGTTTATTCTGAATTCAATATCATCCAAGAACTTATCTTTTTCTAATTTTATCGGACGAACTAAATGAGGTTTTCCAAATTCACTAAGATATGCATCCCATTTTGTTTTAAAGCGATAATTTTGGGATTTACCAATACTTGAGAGTTTATAAACAACCTCATATAGTTTTTCTAAGAAAATCTTTTCTGTTACGTTAGTCATTCGAAAAATTATTATACCTATTTCCTTAAATTAATATATTTTTTAAATATATTAATTTTTTGAACTTAATATAAAATAAAATATTATTCAGAAATCTCCTTTATGACTTTAATTATCCGATTAACTTGATCATCATTAATTATTAAGGGGGGTAAAAGGCGAATTACGGTTAATCCTGCATTTAAAAATAATACACCTTTCTTTACAGCTGCATCAATCCTTTCCTTTACGGGTTTTCTGAAATCAACTCCAATCATCAATCCTTTTCCACGAATACCCCTGATATGATCATTACTTCCAGCAATCTCATTAAAACTAGAGATCAATTTATTCCCCTGTCTTTCTGCATTCTCTACAAGATGCTCCTCCCTAATGATATCGATTGTTGCACTTGCTGCAGCACATATCAGAGGATTTCCACCAAAAGTTGAATAATGTTCACCAGATTTGAGCTGGTTCCAGAGCTCTTCGGATGCTATAGTTGCCCCCATTGGAAGCCCTCCTGCAATCGCTTTTGCCATACAGATTACGTCTGGTTCTATTCCATAATGTTCACAGGCAAACATCTTACCCGTCCTTCCAAATCCCGCTTGAATCTCATCATCTATGAGAAGCAAGTTTTTTTCATTACATAATTCCCGTAATGCTTTCGGAAAATCATCAGGAGCAGGATAAACCCCTCCTTCACCCTGGATTAATTCTGTAATGACTGCAACTGTATTATCATTAATTAATTCTCTAACAGAATCAAGATCACCATATGATGCAAATTTAACATTGGGACTTAGCCAGGGTAAGAAAGGCTTTCTATATTTCATGTTGAATGTCATAGCTAAAGAACCAATGGTCCTTCCATGAAAAGCTCTTTTAAATGCAATGATTTCAGGTTTTTTTATATCTGTTTTAGACTTTATTGCCAATTTAATTGCAGCCTCGATTGCTTCAGTTCCACTATTAGATAAAAATGATTGAGTCAAGGATTTCGGAGTTATTTCCGCCAATTTTTCCAATAAATTTGCCCTTGATTCTACGGGGTATGCTGGTGGAACCATAACAACGCTTTCAAGTTGTTTTTTTATTGCCTCGATGAATTTTGGATGGTTATGGCCTATATTCATTACACCATGACCTGCAACACAGTCTAAATATTCATTTCCTTGAGAGTCATAAAGGAATGCTCCGTTTCCTTTCACGATGACGTGATCCCTGATGGAATAGAGGTGAGGATAATATCGTTCGTGCGTGTCGATGATCTTTTTCGGGTCAAGTTGTTTTATCATATGCATAATAAATGAAATACTTAAAAAAAAGGAAATGATTTTCATCCTCATGACTTCATGTATTTTGATCAGGGCACTTGATTGCCACCCAGGTGAGACTGCATGAACCTCGACCACATTGCTCTGGCCTATAGTTCTGAAAAAGAAAGTGACACATTTTTCATCACCCTCTTGGGATGTACGAAAACAAGATCATTTACAGTTTCATCGGACTTGATGGAACGATTTTTTGGGATTACGAAAGAACAGGAGGTTCTGAGATATGAAAAAGATAACGTGAGTTTTGAAGTGTTTATCACGAATGATGAGAGTCGAGCTAGAGATACATTTACACACGCATGCTTGATAATAGAAAATAGAGAAGAGTTAATAAACAATGCAAATGTAATGGGTTTTGAGACGATTAAGGTCCCTCGAAAAAATGATGATGGGCATTATTTATTTTTAAAAGATTCTTACAGAAATTTATATGAAATAAAATAATAGAGAATGCCACGAACTATAATATAAAACACAAACGTTTTTTTAGTTTAATTTTTATAATGATATAGGATCTATCCACGATTTCAAGAGAAATTTTGGTGATATATTATTTCAAAAACATTCAAAGTAAAGGTAGTGATTGGAGGAGAGTCTAGTCTTGAAAAGAACTCGTTCTTAAATCGAACTACCTTGGTCGAGGAGGAAATTGGAGTTTCCTTCAAATCACTTGAATGTATTGTCAATGATAAAGATTCCTATAAATTAATCATGTGGGATTTGAATCCCGCGAAAGATATTTTTGGTTTCATGTATCCTCAATTTTGTAGAGGTGCAAAAGCATGTTTTTTATTTTTTGATTTTTCAAGATATGACTCCTTTAGTGAGTTACCTTATTGGATATCACTTTTTAGAAATACTCTCGGTGAGAATATTCCCATAATTTTAATTGGCACCTTACCTGAGATAAAGGTTCAGGAAGTTTATGAGGAAGATATTGAGGACGTGATAAAACGTTATCATCTCTATCCCAAGTATTTTAAAGTATCTAACAAGGGAAATAAAAAAAAGAAAAAAAGAACAATTTATGAAAATTTAATCAAGAATATTGATCCTAATTGTGAAATAGAAAAATTTAAGATAATCTCTCCTCTTGAAGATCAAAAATTTATAGAGTTCTTTATAAAATTTGCACGATGTCCTATTTGTAACAGAAAAAATCACGAGAGTTACTTGGCAAAATTCTTTTATAGCCAAGAAGATGACATTAAAAATCTAAGACAATACCTATTAGACTTTTTAGATGAATCGCGGTATCACCCCGAATCTTACAAGAAAAGAATTAAGTTGGGAATTCCTTGTTGTTCTTGTTATCGCTTAATTTTTGAAAGTTAGATTGCTGTTATTCCTATTTTAGAATTCCAGAAGCTTTAATGATATCCAAGTGATCAAATGCTAATTCTAACTTGGAAATTTCCGATAATGGAATGATCTCGAGGCTTGCGGCATCGGTTTTTGCTTTTGGTTTGGGACTTTTTTCAACGGGTTCGCATAAGAATGCAATAGTAACAGTATGACCCCTTGGATCTCTATCAGGTTTAGAAAAAACACCAACCATCTTTTTAATTTTCACAATCAAGCTCGTTTCTTCACTGGCTTCTCTCAAACAGGCATCTTCAACGGTTTCACCAATATCTACAAATCCACCAGGAAGTGCTAATTGTCCTTGGAATGGAGGATTTTTCCGGCGAATGAGCACTAGCTTTTTACCCTTGTCATATAAAATTAGAGCATCGACCGTTAATAATGGTGTTTCAGGTTTGGGCATTTTTTATATAAAGAAGTATTTAATAATAAGAAGAATACACATCTATATAAATGATACTAATCATCCCACACGTCCGATTGTAACAAGTGCTCGATACGAGTCCGTCTTGGTCGAACAAATTTGGTATGCCCCTCTTTTCTTTCAAGTAAAAGGTTTTTTTGCAAGGTCATCGAATTTACCATCTGTACCTCAAGGTCTCCTTCATCAAGAATGATGTGGTTAAAGCTAGGGCTCTCATCTGCCCTTACTTTATTTGATGCTGACGTTCCGCAGTAGAGAAAAGTCGTGGGTCCAATTACATATGCATGTGGTATGTGTTTATGGCCCATTATGACCAAATCAATCTCAAATATTTGAGTTAATTCTATAAGTTCCCCGGCATCCACCAAGGTTGTTTGTTTACGTCCACTATAAGGGACGGCAATAGCGTGATGATGCATCGCAATGATCCGGTTTTCCAATTTACAACTAAGAAATTGACGGCCAAGCCAATCTAATTGTTCATCACCGATTTCTCCTCTACTGATATCATCTTTGGCGCTACATAATCCGACGATAATCGTGTTTTTATCATTCATAACTAAAGTTGAGCGCCTAGGTCCAATAAATTTCTCAAAAAAGATTAGCCCGTTATTTTTTGCGTCATGGTTACCAGGAATTGCAATGAATTTAGGTGAAACTTCCTTCAATCTTTCTAGATAAGGAAGAAATTTTTGATATTGCTTAAATCGTCCTTTATGGACAATGTCTCCTGACAGCACGACGGCATCTGGTGTATTATCTTTTATATATTGGACAACATTATCAAAATAATCATCACTAAATTCAGAACCGAAGTGCATGTCGCTAATTTGAATAATATTTACCATTGGATCATTCCTTTATTTTTTTTTTAATATAACTTAATACATCATTTACATTTAAGGTTTGATCTTCTACAAGCCCTTGTCCATAATCTTGACTTCCCCCGCCTTTTCCGCCAAATTTCGAAACACAATCTTTAATAAAGTCTCCCATATGAAAATCTAAAGCTCTTGCGGGATTTTTTCCTAACATTCCCAAGATACCTATGCCTTTTTCATCTTTATTAATAAAAATAGTAATAATATCATCAGATTTATCCATAATTCTCCGACTTAAATCTTTCACAAAATTTTGGTCAATATCTTCAAATTTTTCTAAAATTAATTTAAAATCTTTATAGTTTCGTGCTTTTTCTACTAATTCTGTTAAATAATCACTATTCAATAGTTTTTTCTTCGTTTTAATTTTTTTAATCCCTTCATTCCATTCCATATATAGTTTCTTGACTTTTGCTGGAATTTCTCTTTCCTTAATCTTCAAATCTTCAGAAATTTTAGTTATGATATCACCTTCATACTTTTGATCTGAATTTAATATCAAGTCCTTTTCATTAATTTTCCCCTTTTTTAGAGCCTTATTTACATTATTACGCTTTTTTAGTAACTCTCTTACTCTACCAACAAGTTGGTTGGATTCTACCGATAATATCGATTTTAATTCAGCTTTTATGATGTTATGTTCTTCTGTAATCATATCAGTAGCATGTCCTGCAGTGAAAACTAATCGAACAACCCCATCTTGAATTTTTTGAGATTTGAGAATTTTAATTTTGCCCGTTTCAGACGTATTATTTAAATGAGTACCTCCACATGCTTCAACATCTATACCAGGAACCTCTACAACACGAATATTTTTTCCTGGGACAGCGCCACCTTGATATAATCCCATTCCGTACTTCTGTTCTGCTTCGGAACGAGGCATAAAGGAAAGATTTAATTCAATTCCTTGCTTTACAATTTCATTTGCTCTCTCTTCAATTAATTTTAGTTTGTCCCTTGGAATTTGCTCGAAGTGAGTGATGTCTAAGTGAGCATTTTTCATCGTCTTTTTAGCTCCAGCTTGGTTTACATGACTACCCAAGATTTCTTGAGCAGCAGCATTGACAATGTGGGTAGCGGTATGGTGTTGTGAGAGTTGGTATCTCCATTCTTTATCAATTTCTACTGTTACTAAATCACCTTCTTTAAAATTAGGCTTTTTTTCAAGAACATGAATCACATGATTTCCTTGCTTGATGACATCGGTAAATTTTTGTCCATTTATTGTTCCAATATCATGAAGTTGCCCTCCTGAAGTTCCATAAGCTACAGATTGATCTATTACTACCATTTTATCGAATATTTTAAGGACTTTAGCGGAATTAGATAGTTCAGTATAATCATAATAATATAAGGATTTAGTTTCAGGAATATCATCTAAGTCAATTTCTAGTTCCTTTCCTGTTGCGTGAACTTGTTCAACCTTTTCGTGTCTTTGAACAACCAATGAGTAAAAATTATCGGGGATTTGGACTTTTACTTTATATTTTTTTGCGGCCGCTTTAACCATATCTGGACTTATCCCATTTGAATCATATATTTCAATTAAGGTTTCAGTAGAAATTTCTCCTTTTTTCAGTAGTTTTTCTAGAATCTTTCCAGCTTTATCTTTTGTTTCATAAAATTTTATTTTTTCTACTTCAAGGATTTCTCTAATTTCATCAATGTGTTCAGACACCTCAGGGAATATATCCTTTAATTCTTCAGCATGCCAAGCACATACATCACCCATATCGATGTCCCACATGAACATGTCTATAAAGCTAATAGCGCGCCTGAATATAACTCTTAAATTATACCCTCCTCCTACATTTGAAGGAAGCTTTCCATCATTGATGGCAAATAACAAACTCCGGGCATGTTCTGCAATTGAATAAAGCCCTGTCATTGGCATTATTTTTTCTTTGAGCACATCTACATTAATATTCAATTCATAAGCTACTCTTTGCCAAGCAGCATCCATATCATCAACTTCATCTATATTAAGGTATGCTGAATACTGAGAAAATTTGTTGTATAATTCCAAGTCTAATTCAATTTTCGTAATTTCTCGAAGTTTTCCTAAAACATATGGAAAAATTGCTTCATACATATTGGGAGTTCCTTGCGAAAACCAAGCAACACGTTCTTGCCCTAGCCCCATATCAAGGACTTTAAGCTTGAGTTCTTTTGGACCTTCTGGAGTCTGTTCGAACATCATGTATACTTGATTAAAAAGCTCAACACCTCTACTAAAGAATTCCAAGCTACATCCAAACGTGCCACCTCCTGCCCATGAATCTTCATGTATCGTGATTTCATCCTTAGAAAGTCCTACGCCTTTCTCAGTTATAAAATCGTGCATATCCATAAAAAGAGAGCCTTGATTCCACTCCTCTGGAGGGACAAATGAATGTTGCCCAATCATCACAAAACCAGTACAATGACTTCCGGTAATTCCTACATTTTCGATATCATTAAATCGAAGGCAAAATTGGGGTATGACTAGTTTTTTAGCGGGGGGTTCAACTTCTCCCTTGATTACATAAGGCTGAAATGCTGATATTGAAGCAATTGTAAATTCAGAAGTTGGATTCCATCGTGCCACGCATGGATATCGTTTAATTGGTTTATAACCTCGAGGTTCTAAAACTTCTACTATCTTATTCCATACATCTACAAACGATAACTTAACTGGAGAAGGATTATTCATAACAACTTGAAAACCTCCTGAACAAGCGGGATCACCACATACTTTTCTATCTTCATGAGTAGTCCAAAAATATGTTCCACAATTACAAAGTTTTCTCATATATCCTAATTTTTTTAGTTCTTTAGTTGGATAGTATTTATCAGGCTCCTTAGAAGCAATTTCCTTGAATACTATCTTTTGTTCTTTGTCAGAAAGCATATTTTTTCCTTTTTCTTATCAGTTTAAATGATTAATCTTGAATGTATATTAATTATTGTTATTGATTTCCTATATTATTTTTCTTTAATTAGAAAAATTATAAAGTGGTAATTTTAAGAAAATTTAAATCATTGATTTATTATTATTTTCAAAAATAAAAAACATATAAAAAGAAATAAATTACGTGAGGATAAGTTTTTATGAGTGAAGGGCGATCATTTACATTTAAAGTAATAGTCGTTGGAGATGGTGCGGTTGGTAAGACTTCCTTAATAAGGCGTTTTGTTCACAATAAATTTGAGAAAGATTATTTAATGACTTTAGGAAGCGAAATTACGAAATATACGCAAAATATTGATGGAAATAATATTTCATTAATTATTTGGGACTTAGCTGGTCAAGAAGGTTTTAAAAATATACGACAAAATTTTTTCACCGGAAGTAATGCAGCAATAATTGTTTTTTCTCATGAAGAAAATGAATCAGGTGAAAAAAGTCTAAAAAATGTTCCAAAATGGCTTGAAGAAATAACAAAACATACTAAAAAAATCCCTATAATGTTATTTGGTAATAAAATAGATTTAATCGATGTTGATAAGCTTAATACTGACATGGCACTTCCAAAATCAGATTACAATCTCAATAAACTTGCTAATGATTTAGGATTTCTTGGATATTATAAAACAAGTGCATTATCGGGGGAAAATGTCCATAATGCGTTTGGAACATTAATAAAGGAGTTATATCAAAAGCAAATAGCGATTCTTGAAAATTTAAAAAAAGAAATATAACTTTACATTTTACTTTCATTCGTTCAATTTATATTAATTTAGTTTAGTTGTACTGATATTCTTTAAAAATGAATTTTATGAATTTCTTGGATATCTCTTAAACTTTTTATAGTTGTGAATCGATGAATGGTAAAAGCTCTAATTTATTAGATTTTAAAAAAAGTTTAAATAAACAAAAAAAGATTATTATGTTGGTTCAAATATAGAAGAGGATTTCAAAATCAAACATGAATACTTAATGACCGAATTCAATAAGATAATTGAAAATTTAACAAAAAAAAATAAAGAATTAGAATATATAATCAACAAAAGCCCTGTTATAGTTCTACTTTGGAAAAATGAAGAGAATTGGCCTGTAGAATTTGTTTCAGAAAATATTTCACAATTTGGTTTCACACAAGAAGAATTTATTTCTGGTAAAATTAAATATTCTGAGATAATATATGCTGAGGATTTGAAACGTGTACAAAAAGAAGTAGATTTTTACATTAATAGTGATTTTACAGAATTCACTCAAGAGTATAGGATTATTGATAAATCAAACGAAATTAGGTGGATTGATGATAGAACATTCATTAGACGAGATACTAAAGATGAAATTACTCATTTCCAAGGTGTAATATTTGATATTACAGAAAAGAAAAAAATCTTGGAAGAATTAAAAAACTCTGAACAAAAATTTAGAATGATATCAGAACAAGCATTAGTGGCAATAGGGATAATTCAAGATGATAAAATCGTATACGTCAATCAAAAAGCAGCTGAGATTTTTGGGTATGAGATAAATGAGATGAAAAGCTGGGCACCTGGAGAATTTGCTAAAACAATTCATCCAGATCATCTTGAAGAAGAAATTAAATATATTAATCAAATACAAACTGATTCAACAGTTAATGAGATTCAATTTCAAACTAAAGGGATAAGTAAGTCTGGAGAAGAATTTTGGGCAGAAGCATTGTTTAAGAAGTTTTTATATAATGACCGGCCTGCACTTATAGGTATGTTTATTAACATAACTGAAAGGAAAAGGGTAGAAAATGCTTTAAAGTTCACTCAATTTGCAGTTGACCATAGTGTCAACCCTGCTTTATGGATGGATGACCAATTCAATATTATTTATGTAAATGAAGCTATGTGTAAATCGTTAGGTTATACAGAAGAGGAATTACTTGGTATGAAGGGTTTAGATCTTAATCCAACTTATCCCAAAGATGCTTGGGAACCTACATGGAAGGAAATTAAAGAGAAAGGATCACTTGTTATAGAAACTTATCATAAAAAGAAAAATGGGGTATTATTCCCTGTAGAAGTATATTTAAGTTACTTACAATATGACAATAAGGAATATAACTGCGCATTTGTCCATGACATTAGCGAACGTAAAGAATCATTGAAAATTATTAAGGATTCAGAAGAAAAATATCGTGAAGCATTTTATCGAGAAAATTTTTATAAGGATTTATTTACGCATGACATGAAAAATATTATGCAAGCTATCAATAGTTCATTGGAGATTTATGAGTATATATTGAGAGATGAAATGAGATATGCCCAAGACAAAAAGTTACTTGATAATATTCATTCTCAAATAGACAGAGGGGCTCATTTAATTAATAATATAAAAAGATATTCAGATTTAGAATCTTTTGAACTTCCCCTTATAAAGCTGAATATTTATAAAATTATACAATCAGAAATTAGTATTATACAAAATTTAATTAAAAATCAAAAAATTTTCATCGAACTATTACCCCGTGAAGATCCTGAGTTTTTCAGTTTAGGAAATGAACTTATTCATGAAATATTTGAAAATATCTTGCAGAATTCAATTATTCACAATGAAAATGAAAAGATTATTATTTCGATTTTGATATTTAAAATTTTAAAAGAACAAAAATCATATATAAGGATAGAAATCTCTGATAATGGGAGAGGGATTGAAGATTCAAGAAAAAATATTGTCTTTAATCGTGCTTATAATCAAGACAAATCAAAAATAGGGATGGGGCTAGGTTTATCCCTAGTAAAATTAATTATAGAAAAATTTGATGGAGAGATCTGGATAGAAGATAAAGTTCCTGGTGATTATAAACAGGGAAGTAGATTCATCATATTATTACCGCAGATAAGTTAAAAAAAATATAATCAAAAGCAAACGGTAATTTTTAAGAATATAAAAAAAGAGTTAAGATCATTGATCTAATATAATTTGTATAAATAAAAATGTAATAAATTATTTTTAATAATTAATGAGCAATCTTAATGAAAATTCTGAAAATTTAATAAAACGGTATGAACTGATTGATTTCATCATAAATAAAAGCCCATATATTATATTTCTTTGGAGAAATGAAGAGAATTGGCCTGTTGATTTTGTTACAGAAAATATTTCTAAGTTTGGATATACTCAAGAGGATTTTCTTTCGGATAAAATTCGTTATACTGAAATAATTCATCCCGATGATGTTGACCGCGTTTCTAAAGAGACTCATTCTTATTGTGCAAGTGGTGCAACAGAATTTACTCAAGAATATAGAATTTTTAAAAAATCAGGAGAGGTCATATGGATTGATGACAGAACTTTTATAAGAAGAGATCCAGTGAGAAAAGTAGCCTATTTCCAAGGTGTTATCCTTGATATAACTGAAAAAAAAAAGATTCAGCAAGAATTAGAAAATTCAGAACAAAAATTCCGATTAGCATTCCATCGAGAAAATTTTTATAAAGATCTTTTCATGCATGACATGCGAAATATATTACAGTCTATTGGTAATTCATTGGAGATTTATGAGTATGAATTGAAAGAAGAAATGAATAATGATCAAAATATACAGTCTCTTGAGAGAATCCACACTCATATAGAAAGGGGGGCTCATTTAATTAATAATATAAAAAAATTTTCTGAATTAGAATTTATAACCCATTCCTTAGAAAAACAAAATATCTATCAAATCATACAAAAATGTGTAAACACTGTTCAAAGTTCAATAAGAAGTAAAAAAATGTTAATCAAGATTGATCCTAAGAATGACCCAAAATTTATGATATTAGGAAATGAACTTATAAATGAAGCGATCGAAAATATCTTAATGAATTCCATTATTCATAATGATAATGAAGAGGTAATAATTTCGATTTTGATGTTTAATGTTTTAAAAGACCAAAAAGCTCATATTAGAATTGAAATTTCAGATAATGCTAGAGGGATTGAAGATTCGAGAAAACAAATCATTTTCGATCGGGCTCATAATCAAGATAAGTCAAAAATTGGGATGGGATTAGGTTTATCTTTAGTAAAAATAATTATAGAAAATATTAATGGAGATATTTGGATAGAAGATAATGTTCCAGGGGATTATGAACAAGGTAGTAAATTTATCTTATTAATACCAAAAGTAGAATAGAATAGTATTATTAGTAAATATTTTTCTTGTTTTAAGGAATGCTTTAATTTCCTTCCTTAGAACATTTACTCGCATTCTTTTTAATTCATTTTTATTATAACTTACCTAATGTGTCTTATTTTACAGTTTTAAATCCAAAATTTTTTTTTTACATTTATGTAAGTTTTAAATACAAACATATCATATAATTTAACATTCCATTTTGGAATCCAATGATATAATAATACTAAATAATAGAGGTGAAATTAAATGAGGTTTCTATTGACTATGTGGTATCCACCTGATAAAATTAATGATATGGCGAGTAAATTTAAGATAGTTAAAATTCCAGATTTCATTAAGAGATGGGATATTTATGGGACCAGTGATGGTCTTAATGGTTTTAAATCTTATCAGCTAATTACCATAGAAAAAGGGAAAGTGGACGAGGGGGTTGATTATCTTATCAAAGAACTTGCACAATATACCGAAATTGAAGGACATAGGTGGAAAATAGAACCTGTGTTAGGTATTAAAGATAGTTT
>JBHLME010000111.1:0-14887 GCA_048938445.1 Promethearchaeota archaeon
GATTTAAACTGGACAATATTAGAAATTATTTATCTAATAATCATTTTTGCTGTTGGTTTTGGAAGTACTTATTTAATCCTCCCCTATATAATTAAATTTATGAAAAAAAAGGGATATATTGGTTATGATATACATAAAAATGCAAGACCTGCCATAGCAGAATCTGGTGGGCTTAGTATTCTTATTGGATTTTCAATTTCTTCAGTCTTTTTGATGATTTTTTTCCCTATCCTTTTTTATGAAATTTTAATTTTTTTATTAACTGTAGTTTCAGCGGGAATCATCGGCTTTATTGATGATAGATTGAAACTAAGGTCTCGTTATAAGATCTTATTGACAATATTAACAGGAGGAATTATATTTATAGCTAATTATTTTAATTTCATCAATATTCAAACACCAACAATTCCCTTTCTTGGTCAATTAAGAATCACATTTCTCTATCCGTTAGCGGTTCCATTAATCGTGGCGGTATTTGCTAATACGGTTAATATGCTAGAAGGTTACAACGGGGAGGGTTCAGGTACTTGCCTTATTGCTACATTTTTTTTATTAGTATGTGGAATAATCTTCAATTCTGCTCAAGGAGTTATTTTTTCAATACCGGTAATTGCTGTGTTAATTCCTTTTTTCTTATTTAATAAATTTCCAGCAAAAATTTTTCCTGGAGATATTGGAACTTTAAGTATGGGTGCAATGATTGCTTGTATAATGCTATTTGGTTCACTTGAAGTTGCTGCTTTTAGTGCTCTTCTAATTCATATTTTCAATAGTTTTTATATGATTAGTTCTGTTCGAGGTTTTTCTGAGAGTTCAGATATTCACAGTACTCGAGCAGATATAATATTACTCGAAGATGATAGAATTATGGCTTCAGATAAAAAAAATGCTGCCTTAACATTACCTCGATTGATTTTAGTGAAAGGACCATTGACTGAATCTGATTTAACAAAAAATTTTTTTGCTATTTCAATTATATGTGGTTTTTTTTCGATATGCATGACACTGTTTATGCTCTTTACAAATGGTACACTTGATCTTAGTACTATTTTCTTATCATTATTAATATATTTTTTAATTATTAGTATACCTTCGGCTCTAATCCTCTATTATTTTCCCAGAATTAGGGGTGTCATTGCTTTGATGGTAATATTGCTTTCAGTAGGTTCAATTTTTTTGATGTTCATTGATTTTGCTATTCTACCCATTAATATTCCTGATATTGATTTGGGATTCATTAAAATACCATGGAACATAATTTTATCGTTTTTACTAGTCTTTCCAGGATTTGTCGTTTGGTATTATGTAACAATTAAATATTTTTGGTATCAAGTTAAGAAAATGAAAAGATATGGTGTACAAAACAATATTGAAGGGAACTCTAATTGAAAACACGTAACCGTTATCTTTTATTCTTTTCATATCTTATTAGTTCAGTAGGATTAATATTATTAATTTTATTGATAATACCTTATTGGACGCAAATTTTAACGGATTGGAGTTTTTGGCCAACATTTTTTTTATATTTAGTTTCAATTGAAGAAATATATCAGTGGGCAAAAAATAGTAAAAGGAGTGAAATGAGTGATATTATTGCGTTAGCATTTTTTTTTTTTCTGATTTTTTTCTTCACAAAAGATTTATTTACTGCCATAATGGGTGCCTTTTCAATTTATTTATGGGTTGGAGTATATGAGCTAAAAGAATATCCCATTCTAAATAAAATCTTAATTATCTCTCTAATAACCTATAATTTCATTTTTATTGCAGGTATTATTTCATTTTATTTAAGTAATCCCTTTTATATAAATACCGCATTTTCTTTTAGTTTCTGGGTAATATTGGGCTTAGGACTTTTAATCTTTGGAAGAAAATACATAGTAGTATGGAGGTTTATGAGTCCAGAGTATTTAACACTTTTTTTATACATTATATCATGGCTTGCTATATCCTTTATTGATCAATACACTCCAATTGATTTTATCTACGGCTCTCCTCTAATCAATACTCCATTTAATTTACTTAATTTTTTATTAAATATTTATTTCATCCTCATAATAGTGAATTGGATTGTTTATTTTATTTCTGGTCCTGTTTTAGATAAAATGTTAGGAATCAAAAAGGTTAGAGATGAAAATATCTTAAATTTGGTTGATCAAGTAAAAAATGATATGGGAATAAAGGGAAAAGTTAAAGTTGGATTCGGAAATTATCCAATTTTAAACGCAATGGCATATGGGGCTTTTTTTGATAAAAGAATTGCGATTATTGCTGAAGATATTAACCAGATCCCTATTGATGAGTTAAAAGGAATAGTAGCACATGAATTAGCTCATACAAAAGGAAAACATACTCTTATTCTAGCTTTCATTAGTATTTCGGATCTTATATTTCGGATGATCCTAGGCATACCTGCAACGTATTATGATTATACATTTGGAAATCCACAAATGCCAATGATCTTCTTCATTTTACTGAACATTGGAATTTATTTTATCCTCTATATTTTTGTAAGGATATTAGAAGGGAAAGCCGATTTAAAATCTAAGAAAAATGGATATGGAGATCAGCTTGTAAAGGCTTTATATAATCTAGAAAGTTTTTATGCTACAGGGAGAGAAATTGGGCTTAACACAATGCTTCTATGTGATGAAAAAATAACTAAAGATCATAAAGTATTGGATTATATGAAAACTTCTGAATATTTATGCAATTCAATGATAAATCCATCAAGATTATCACTTTTAAGTAATTTTTTAAATTCACATCCTCCTACTTATCATCGAATAGCATCACTACTAAGTAATGATTTAAAACCCGGAAAAGAAGTCCTCCTACCATTCATTTGTATGAAAAAATCAAAACAAGAAAAATATGCTAAAAAGTTTGAAAATGCAAGAAATGAATATAAATCCATCGCCAACCAAAAATTTAAAGAGCTTTTTGAAATAAGGGCTATATATTCATTTCTTGATGATATCGATAGAAAATATTCCTTTAAATACCAGCAAAATAAAGATTTTATATTCAAAAATAAGATTACAGGTGAAATTCTATTTGGAAAATTAATAGATATGGAATTTTACGATGATATTTGTGAACCTATTCAATATACTATAAAAAATTTAAAAACTGGTAAAGAAATAATCTTAAATTCCTCCCTTTATTCAAAAAAACCTGTGGAAATAAATGGAATTTATTTTTTCCAAAAAAAAAATCCCCTGACCTTAAAATCTATTGAATTAAACAATGATCAAAAGGATGGAAATTTTATTTTTATTAATAATAAAAATCACGAAATTATAAAACCTATAAAAAAAACTAAATTACCGGTTTCAATTAATTTTATTAATAACTTAAAAGATAAAGATGTATTCTTAAAAAGAAAGGGACAAATAACAATTAATAATTGTATTAATGTAAAATCTTCCAGTAATTTAAAAGATTATATTTTAGAACTGTCTTATTCGTCAAACGATAGATCTCAGAAGAAAATAAGCTATAATTTAAGTGAATTAATCATCCATCCACGAAATATTAATATATTTATAAGCAAAAAGAATGATTATCGAAAATCTGAAATAGAAATTATCAAATGGTTATTGGAAAGGAATCTTAGGTGTGTAATATGGCTTAAAAAACCAGTTAATAATTACGAAATAGGTAACATTCATGATATTAGTGTTAAAACGGAAAAATCCGAACTTCTTGAGAAAAATAACGAAATTATTGATGTAGAGTCTTTAACTTTAAAAAATATTTTTGGTAAAATAATTAATATACCCTATAAAATAATTGAACAATTATCATTTGAATATGATGGAGTGATAATTCAGAAGAAGTCTCAAACTTCTTATTTTAGTAAGTTAAGCTATAAATTAATAAAGAAATTTAGACCTGAAACAATTATAGTTACTTGATAAAATTTAATTTAAATGAGATTTTACAGTCTTATATCATGCCAAGCAAAATTAGGAGTTTATTAACTTTATTACGAGTTAGGCAATATTATAAAAATGGATTAATCTTTTTTGGATTGTTTTTTAGCGAAAAATTATTCACTATCGGTAACTACCTTCCATTCATTATTGGATTTATTGTATTATGCTGTGCTTCTTCAGTAAATTACATCATAAATGATATAAAAGACATTGCTGATGATAAAAAGCATCCCGAAAAATTAAAAAAGAAACCTCTCGCATCGGGAGAAGTATCCATCACTTTCGCTCTTATCATTGTCATTGTTTTATCAATAGTTATAATTGTTTCTTGGTTTTTTATTCAAAATCTTTTATTCTTTGTAATGGTTCTAATGCTGTTAATAACTGGCCAGCTATATAATCATTTATTAAAGAAATATGCATTTGTTGATGTTATTATCCTCTCATTAGGATATTTGTGGCGGGCATTAGCAGGAAGTTATCTCATTCAAATACAACTTTCTCCTTGGTTATTCATTGCCATATTTGAAATAGCTATGTTTTTAAGCATCGCGAAGAGAAAAGGAGATCTGATGATTTTGGGAGAAAAAGAAAATGCTATCGAACATAAAAAAGTTTATAACGTGTATACTCAAAGATTATTAGACCAATTTTATATTATGATTGGAGCATCCTTGTTTATAACCTATGCTATATATCTCATTTTTCACTTTAATTTAAATCCAGAAGCAGGGACACCATTTATTTTTTATGAATATTTATCTATGCTTTCAATTCCAGTATTTCTCTATATAATTATGAGATATATTTATTTAACAACAACTAAACCGGAAATAGCACGGAATCCAGAAAGAGCCATTTTTGATAAAGGAATGATTTTAGCAGGATTAATTCTCGTCGCAATATTATCATATTCTTATTACTTTGGGGAAATAATTGCTTCTTTATTTTAAATTTTAAATATTTTATAGGTAAAAAACTTGTCATCCATTAAATTAGATTTGCACTTACATACGGTCTATTCAGGCGATTCTTTAATAAAACCGTCAGATTTAATTAATATCTCTTTAAAAAAAGGATTAAATGGCTTTGCAATAACTGATCACGCTACGTTAAAAGCATATAACCTCATAAAAAAAATAGCTATAAATAAAAATTTAATTGTCATTCCAGGAATGGAGATTGAAACGCATATGGGAGAAGTCATTGCACTTTTCTTAAATGATGAGATTGATCTAAAAGACAATAACTTCTTCAATGTTGTTGAACAAATAAAGGAACAAAATGGATTAGTCTTAATACCTCATCCTTTTGATTTTTTAAGACCTAACCATTTAAAACTTGATTTAATTTCTGATGAGATTATTAAAAAATACCTCGATGGTATAGAAATCATTAATTCAAGAATAATATTTAAAAATTGTGTGAAAAAAGCTAAAAAGTTTAATAAAACACACGATCTTTTCGAAACGGGGGGTTCAGATGCTCATACACTAAAAGAAATTGGAAATGGTTATACATTAATTAATGATCCTACAGATTTATCTCTAGAAAGTATTTATGAATGCTTAAAATCAAGAAAATCGAAAAGTGGTGGGCAACTTTCTTCACCCTTAGTTCATGCTATCACCATACTTAATAAATTTCAAAAAGGATTATATTTTTTTAATAAATAATGACTTTAGAAAAACCTCAAATTTTTGTTATTAAGACTTCACCTGAAACAGTAGTCGAAGATTATGCAAAACTAATGCATATGGCAGAATATCAAGAATATTATTCAAAAGATCTTAAAACGATAATAAAACTCAATTTAAGTTGGTCAAAATTCTTTCCTGCTTGTTCCAGCCCTCCATGGCAAGTTGAGGGTGTGCTAAAAGCAATGAAGGAGGATGGTTATGATCCAAAAAAGATTTTTACAGCAGAAAATCGTACAGTGGTTACAAATATTGCGAAAGGCCTTAAAGGCAATCGATGGGGCCCAATTATTAAGAAGTATGGTGCTTGGTTCGTGCCTTTAACCCGAGTCAAATTCGTACCATATGAATCATTGCGTTCAAAGTTCTTGACTTTAAAAAATACAAAATTACACGTCTTAGATTCAAAGATCTTTCCAAAAGGATTTAACATTCCGAAATTTTATTTAGGAAAGAATATAATTCATACACCTACAATGAAGACACATGGACATACTGGAGCAATGGGGGGCAGTTTAAAAGAAACAGAAGAGGAGATGAAAAACGGAGGTATAACTTGTAGTATGAAGAACGCCTTCGGAGGATTATTAACTAAAAGAAGACACTTTAGTCATCAATTCATGTCAGAAGTATTAGTAGATTTACTAATAGTTCAAAAACAAATCCACCCTAATATAATGTCCATTGTAGATGGAACAGTATGTGGAGATGGAGCTGGACCACGAATAATGATTCCACGAATTAAGAATTATTTACTCGCGGGGTATGATCAAGTTGCTGTAGATGCCGTTGTAGCAAAAATGTTAGGATTCGAACCTTTGAAATTGCCTGCAATTAAATTAGCCCATGATGAAGGATTAGGATGTGGCGATTTTGACCAAATTGAAATTGTCGGAGAGGATGTTTCAAATATAAATTGGAATTTTCAAGTCAAACGAAGTCTTGTAATTTGGGGAGATCAAATGGTTAGGAAAGGTGTTCTATCATTTTTAAATCCTCTAATGCACAATAAACTATTTTTTGCTTTACCAATATTAGGATCTTTAATATATCATGATATGTTTTGGTATCCATTTATAGGAAAACAACGCGTGAATAACTATCTCAAAACTGAATGGGGTAAGATATTTAAAAGTTATCCTATAAGTAAACCAAAGGATTTAAATAAATTTTCTTAATTTAAAAGAAGATCTAATTCTTTTAAATAATCAATATCTTGTGCACTTTTATAATTTTTAAAAATAATGAAAAACTCAACTGATCTACCTTTACCTAATAAGGGGGATTTAATTATTCCATGAGGATAAATTTCATTCTGTTTACACCAATCAATCAAATCTAATAAAATCCTTTTAAGATTCTCTGGATCTTGAATTATTTTAAATTTGCTTATATGATGAAACTCCATTTCAAAAAGAGGTTTTACAAGAGATATAATTATCCCATTTGATTTTATAAAAGACTTTGCGTTCGGTAAAATGGATTTTAGAGACGCAAATGTTATATCTGTTGTTACAATATCAACTTTATCTTCAATGCTAATTGGTTGACGCACATCGACTCCCAAAAGAGGAATGACCTTTTTTTTCTTTTTTTCACATGTCAAAGAAGGGTGGAGTAGATCTTTTGCTGTATCAATAGCATATACTTTTTGAGCACCGTGTTTTAAAAGACAATCTGTAAAACCTCCTATAGATGCTCCCATATCAACACAAATTTTATTCTTTATTGAAATTGAAAATTGTCTTATAGCATGTTCTAATTTAAGACCTCCTCTCCCAACATAAGGAAATTCTTTTGTTAATGTTATTTTAGAGGTATTCTCAACTCTTTTTCCTGGTTTAAATACTTTTATATCATTAACGAGAACAAATCCATTTCTTATTAACCATTGTGCTTTTGTCCTACTATCAGTTAAGCGCCTTTCTACGAGCAATAAATCGATTCTTTCTTTCATAGAATGATTTACTTAAATAACTATTTTTTTATTATTATTCAAATTTATCTATCCTTAATTTTATTAATTTTTCATAAGTTTCTGTTAATGATAATTCTCCGTTTAATATTTTTAGGATTAAATCTTTTAATACATCTAAAGAAATATCATTATTATTATGAAAATGGTTATTGTAGTGAATTAATCTAATTTTTTTATTTTTGATATCTGTAAACACTTTTACATAATTCTCTTTATTTATTTCAATGCCATCTCTTAATGCCAAGATTAAAGCAGAAACCTCATGTTTTGGAATTTTTTTTTCCTTGCTATAGATTCTTATCTTAGAAGTTTTAGATTCATCTATTAAAAAAACATGGGTGTTAATAAATTCTTTAAATTGGCCAAATAAATTGCTCACTACCTCTAAAGCGGTCTCTAGAACTCCCATTCCAATTTTAAAAACCAAGTCAATTTGAGATATTTGGTTTTTTTGTAAATAAGTTTCATATTCCCTAATTTTTTTTAATAAATTCTCAATATCATAGAATGTATGGGAGTTTAAGTAATAATTATCTAAAAATATAACCAAACCAATGTTTTTAGTTCCAGGATCAATTGAAAAAATTAATTCTGAGTAATTATCTTCATATCCAATTCGGTACGCAGCTAATAATCTTGTTATGTATTTTTCAAACTTCTCATTTTTATCATAAGAAAGTATTTTAACAATATTTTCATTTGGATTTTTAATTTTTTCAAGTTCTTCAGAAGTAGTTAGGATTAAACATGGGATGTTTGGGATTTTATTTCCAAAATTTAAAATTTTTACTTTAATCCCAAATCGATTCAATTCTTTATTTAATTTATAAAAGAACTTGGAATTTTCACTAAATAAGAAAATACTTAACTTGTTATAATGCAATTTATTAATAATAATATAAATACACATTAAAAGTTTTAATCTTGATATTTCCTATAACAAGATTGAATGAATTATATAAAGATAATTTGCCTTTTAAAGGAATATTTTCTGTTTATGGTGAGTTTGGGGTAGGAAAGACTACATTCTCACTTCAAACACTACTAAATACCATTAAGTTAGGTAATGATGTTATTTTTATTTATACTAAGAAAAATTTCCCTATTAAGAGATTATATGAACTCATAAACGAAGATACTTTAAATGATTTAGATACTATTTTAAATAATATCTTAACAATACAAATTTTAAATTTTGAGGATCTCAGACAATTATCATTCAATTTAGACTTTCTAATTATTGAATATCAAAAAAAAAAAGTTAAATTACCCTCCATAATCGTTATTGATTCAATTACTGACTTATATAGAATAAATATTGATAATGAAAAAAAAGAAAAAAATATCGAACTGAATTTTCAATTAAATCAAATTTTAGCTAATTTATTATATTTAAATCAGAAATATTCCATAGAAATCCTTATTATAAACAATATTTCACGATCAAGCAAAGATGATGAAAATTTTGAAATACAAAGTGGAGGGAAAGTAATGGATTATTGGATATCAAATTCTCTTAAAATTTCCAGAACTGAAAGACCTGACCAGAGGAATTTTAAATTGACCAAAAATCAGGAAAAAAAAAAGTATTATTTTTTTGCTAATATAACAAAAAAGGGATTTGAGTAAATTTTTTTCTTAAAAACATATAATAACAATATAGGACTTTCATATTGATACTATTTTATTTAAAAATCATAAAAAGTGATTATACATTCATGTATCCTTTTTGTATCATGACATCTAAAGTAGATTTTGAAGATGATATCACTTCTGATCTGAATGGAGATTTTTCCAAAATACCCGCAACGCTGTCCAAGAAAATTCTACTTATGATTTTGCATGTATGATTTAATTCTCGAATGTGTTTTGTTATTAAAATTGATTGGGTCACATTTGGAATTGTATTGACTACACAGTCAATAGATTTGATATTTGCCTTTTCTAAGACTAGATCATCTTTAGGGTCTCCAATAATAATTGGTTTCCCTATAAACATCATTTCCTCAATCAATTCTTCATTTTCTTCAATTATTTGATATTTTATATCTGGAATTTCTAAAAATCTTTTTATTAATCTAGCAGAGATGTGATTTGCTCCAATAATGAGTATGTTCTTCTTTTTTCCTGTATGGATTTTTCTAAATATGACTTTTGATGCGAATCTTGAAGTTGATATAATTTTGGTATTATATGTGGTTTTAATTAATTCACCAATATCATCTTCAAAAATTCTATCAATTATTATGCAATTCTTGTTTATATCGCGAATATATGCATTAACAACAAGCTGAAGTTCTAAATCATCACTCATTACATAAATTGCCCTTGCTTTATCTACGCTTGCTTCATAAAGTGTCTCAATAGTTAAAGCATCATCTAGAACTACTGGTTCTTCCTTCTCAATTAAGTCATGTACTTTGTTTTCATCTTTATCTATCACAACTACATCAATACCTTTATTCTGGAAATATTCTCTAATTCTTTGACCAATATGATTATATCCAATGATTACAACATGATCTTCGATTTTTTTTGAAATCTCCCTTGAAGTCATGGCAGGATTATATTTTCTAAAAAGTTCAACTGTAATACTTGAAAATATCAATCCAAATATGATAAATTCAGAGAATGTTGCATAAAATCGCCCAAATTCAGTATCTAGTCTATCAAGATAAAACAAATACTTTATACTTAACAAAAGATCCAATGTCATCGATAAAAAAACTAAATAATTAAATATAAACCAAATAATTACGATAAGAAAAGCAAAAACATGTTGTTTGAAAATAATTTTTATTTTTATAAATGTTTTTGATACTCTAATAATATTTCACCTATCTTTCTATAATTAATTTTATAAGATTATTTATTGAATTTAACCCTGTATTACTATCCTTAATTTTATAACATTCATATTTGTTTAAAAATCGATCTGGTAAACTTTTGAAGTACAAACTTCTCAAAAAAATAATCCTTTAAGGAACCATGTATTATTTTTAAATATAAAAATGAGTGAAAAGAGTGAAAAAATTAAGTTATCGCGATGGTTAGAAAATAATACCCCTCAATATCTTCCTAATAAGGGGGAATTGATTGACATTATTGAAATTATCGCAGAAGCAACAATTCCTATCCGAGGTTTACTTGAAAAAGGAATTACTTCACGAGAAATTGAATATAGAATGAATTTAAAGAACCATAAATTAGGTTCAAGAAATATTTATGATGAAGAACAAATTCATGAAGATATATTAACTCATTCAATAATTCTTAAGGCTTTACAAGAAGGAGACGTTGATTTCTTGTTTGTAGCATCAGAAGAAGCAGAACCCGTTTTAGGTAATGGAACTTTTGGAATTACAACTGATCCTGTAGATGGGTCATCAAATGTGGCAGTAAATAGAACCGTCGGGACAATTGTGGGAATCTTCAATGAGAAAGGTGAAATTGTTGTAGGTATGTATATTCTATATGGTATTTTTACTAATTTAGTCGTTGCTATTAATGGAAAAGTCTCTGAATTTATTCTTGATACATCACCTTACAGTATGACATTTTATCATTATGTATTTCACGATTATATAGAAATGCCTGATAATGATGAGGGAGGGATTAGATGCCTTGGTGGTAATTCAAATCACTGGTCAGAAAAATGTAAGGAGTATGAGGAGCATTTAATTAAAAACAATTTTAAAGACCGATACAGCGGGAGTTTTGTAGGTGATTTTCATGCAATTATCAATTATGGAGGTGTATATGCTTATTTTTTACAAAATAATAAAGCTAAACTGCGACTTTATTATGAATGGCTTCCACTTGCATTTATTGTAAAAAATTTAGGAGGTGAATTTTTAATAATAGGTAAAGATGATGATAAAAAAACTATAGAAACTGTTGAACCATTGACAAAAGAAAATATTAAAAAAATACACTCTACTACCTGTGGAGGACTTTTAGGTAGCAAAAAAGCAGTTGATTTGTTTTAAAATGAATAAATTAATTTTAAAAAAAGAGATCCTTCCCTGGTTTATTATTTTAAATAATTTAATTATAAACATTTAATTTCATGTCTATACAATATTATATAAAAAAATGAATGAAAAAGAAAGTAATTTAATTGTAAAGAAGGAAGGCTTAGCTAAGTTTTTTTTATATAAATTGGATGATAATGCGATTCCTTCTAAATCTATGAATGTCTTTTATAATAAAAAAATGATTATTAATCGTGATATTACTAGTCTAGCTATAAAAGCATATAGTGAATTATATGATCAAGATCTCATTATTGTTGATTCAATGGCCGCATCGGGAATTAGTTCCATTAGATTACTGGTAGAATGTAATAATGTAAAAAAAATTTATATTAATGATATAAATCCTATTTCAATTGATTTGATTAATAAAAATTTACTCTTAAATAATCTTGATTTAGAATTTAAAGATCAAATTCATGTTTCTAAAAAGGATGCTAATTTTTTATTATCTGAACTTGCTCAAAAAAAAATGAATACATCTAATTCAGCAATAGCGAAAAAACCTAGTGTAATTTCGATCGATCCTTTTGGTACACCAAATAAATTTATTAATTCTGCTTTTAGAGCTATTCAAAGGGAGAAGGGAATGATTTGTATAACCGCAACTGACACCGCAGTATTATTTGGGATAAAACCAAAAGCATGTATTCGGAAATATATGTCAAAAACACTTCATGTAGAATATTGCAAGGAAATAGGAGCACGGATCTTAATCCATTTTATTTCAAGAATGGCGAATATTAATAAGATGGGTATTATTCCATTATTAACATTTTATTCAAATCATTTTATCAGAATATTTGCTCTTACCATAAAGAATCAAAAACAAATATCGGATTCTTTCAAAAATTACGGATATATTTTACACTGTACAAATTGTAATTATCGAATTAAAAAAAATGATAATATCCTCGAATTTAATCAATTTTGTCCAATATGTAACGATAATACCAATATGACATATGCAGGCCCTTTATGGATTGGAAAAATCCATGATTTTGATTTTTTAAAAAAAATTTTATTATTAAATAATAATATGAACTTTGCTAATAAGAAGAAAATTGGTAAGATTTTACAGTATTGTCTCGATGAATTAAACATGCCATTATCTTATTATAACATCCATAAATTGAGCCAAAAATTAAAGCTTTCTCATGTACCTAAAATGGAAGAAGTACTTAATTTAATAAAAGATAAAGGATTTGAAGCCTCTAGAACCCACTTTGATTATACAGCGATTAAAACTAATATGAATTTATCAGAATTAAAGAAGATTTTATTGATTAATTAAATATATAGGTGGTAGTTAAATGACTAAAAATCCAAAAAGACATAGGAATGATCCTCACTATAAACAAGCCAAAAGGGAAAATTACAGAGCTCGCTCTGCTTTTAAATTATTAGATATTAATAAACGATTTAATATATTTAAAAGAGCATTTTATATTTTAGATTTAGGTTCAACTCCTGGATCTTGGCTCCAAGTTGCTAGACAAATTGCAGAAGAAAATTTAGAAAAATATAATGATGGATTTTATCATAAAGATCATTTTAGAATTTTAGGTGTCGACATTAAACCGATTTCACCAATTGAAGGAGTAAATACAATAAGGATGGATTTTACTTCACAAGGATTTATGGATGAGATCCGAAATTATTTTGGAAAAAATGTTGATCTACTTCTATCAGATGCATCAATAAAAAAATCTGGAATTAAATTTAGCGATGATATCAATCAAATAAAATTATGCTATAAAATTCTTGATATAGCAAAAAAATTTTTAAAACAAAAAGGATCAATGGTTTTGAAAGTATTCCAAGGTTCTGATTATAATGAATTTTATATGAATATGAAAAAACAATTTAAATTTTTAAAATCATATAAACCAAAAAGTTCTCGTAAGGATTCTAATGAAATATATTTAGTAGGTTTAATTAAATTAAGGTAACTCTTCATTTGAATATTCTTGAATACGTTCAAAATCAACAATATAATCTTGACCTTCAAGATTCAATTCAATCCATTTCGTTAACCAATCACAATAATGAGGATTAAATTGATCTTGATTGGTATCAGTACATTTATCATGAAATGGACAAATAAAGCAAGGAATATATGTAAATTGTTCCCAAATAAAACTTTTATTGTCATGATCGATTTCTTTTTCTTTTACATCTAAATCAATCATTTCAATAACTTTAATTCGTTTTGTCCATGAACTTTCCATTAATTCCCTTTCAATGAGGATCTTGGATTGTAAAGCTAATTGCTCTAATATCGGTTCTAGATTTTCTCTGGTTTGATTTGAAAGTTTTAAGAGTTCACTGAAATAAAGGTCTTTTTTTTGCGTTATGATTGAAAATATTTCTTTTTCATCTTTCCTCAAATCTCGACTATAATTTTTCTTTTTTTCCTCAATTCTTTCAATCCGTCTTTCCATTTCAGATTTCTCATCAACAGCACCTTCGACACGCTCTTTAATTCTGCATTTATGGCGACTTAAATAAGCAAAAGCTTTTCCACAATACGGACATGTTTCTTTCTTTTTCTTTGCCATTTGATTCAATTCCAAATTCTTATTAGCATTATTTTTGAAAGAAATTACTCTAGAGAAAATTCAGAGAAGTCTTATCACTTATAAAAATATGTTAATGTATGTTTAAAATTAAATTTTCGTATTTTTTTTCTTTTATAATTACATATTTAATATTATAAAGTGTTTTTTATAACTAAACAGATTATAAAAAAATACCTCTAGAGATAATTTAAGGAAAATATGTTGCCTCCCGAGCATCTCTTAAATATAAATGAGAATCAAATACTTGATCTTAATAATCTCATTAAAAATCATTTAAATAATAAAAAATCAGATGAGCAAATTTCCACAGGTACAAATAATTTAGATGATGTTTTAGGAGGAGGATTATGTTTTGGAAAGATCTACTTAGTATATGGTACAAGTAAAACAGGAAAAACTCAGTTTTGTCATCAGATGAGCATTCAAGCTATAATGAATAAAAAATTAGCATATTATCTTGATACGGAAAATACCTTTCGAGTAGAAAGAATTACGGAAATGGTAAAGAATCTAAAAATTTCTCCTGAACTCATATTAAAAAACATTTTTGTATCTAAAATAATGAGCAGTTCGATGCTTCTACTCTCCCTTAATGATATTGAAGAAAAATTTAGTAAGGGTAATAATCAAGTTCTCATCATAGACACGATTAATA
>JBHLME010000112.1:0-14843 GCA_048938445.1 Promethearchaeota archaeon
GATTTTTACCAAAATGGGGAGATAATTCTTATTTACTACAACTCCTTGAAATGATGATTCATCGTGAAGGAATTGGTAATATTTTTGCTGATGGCGTGCAGATCGCTTCTGAAAAGATACCGGGTTCAAAAGAATATGCCATTCACGCAAATGGTCAAGAGGTTCCAATGCATGATTCAAGACAGGATCCCACGTTAGCCTTAACCTATATAGCTGATCCAACACCTGGACGACATACAGCTGCCTCACTTTGTATAGATGGAATTGGTGTGAAATACTTTCTTGAGGGATTAGGTACTTTTAAAGTTAATGATGAAAATGATTTGGGAAAATATCAAGCTAAAATAGCGAAATTTAAACAAACAATAGAAGCGACTGGTACATGTATCATTTCTCTCAATATGGGTGTTTTTCCATATTTAGAAATTATTCAAGCTATGACTGGATGGGATGTTTCAATTGGTGAGTTATTGGACACAGGGCATAGAATCCAAACCCTTCGTCAAATGTTTAATGCTCGTGAGGGGGCAATTCGCCATTATATCCCCCAACGGGCAATTGGTTCCCCTCCTTTAATTAAAGGTCCATTAAAAGATAAAACTTACGATGTAGAAACTCTTGCTCAAGATTATTACGAAGCAATGGGATATGAGAAAAACGGAGTTCCGAAAAAAGAAACTCTAGAGCTCTTGAACCTAAATTTTGCTGTGTCAGATTTAGCTATTGCCAAAGGGATACCCGAAACCTTGGAAAATGAATATATAAAATCACAAATTAAAAAAAAATTCAATAAACCTACTAAACTAAAGCCATTAAGCGGGGGTTAGTTTTTTTATGATTTATTTAAATTATCTTAAATTAATCCGAATCTATAAAATATAAGTTTGTACAGCTAGGGACTACAAAAAAAACCTATAATTCTTGAAAATCCATTTTAATAATCTTAAATATTTTCCATCTTTTTAAAAAATTAGAGAAAAAAAAATTGGTGTTATCGAATTCACGAATTTACTAAGGATCTTCAAGACTCTGGAAGCGCTATAGGGATTGCAATTGACAAGGTAGGGATTGTTAATGTTGAAAAAAAGGTAGAAATCATCCAAGAAGACAAGCATTATTCATTTTATCCCAAAATTTCCGCTTTAATCTCCCTTCCTGCCCAACAACGTGGAATTCATATGAGTAGAAGCTCTGAAACAATTGAAGAAGTGATCAATGAAATTGTTTTTAAACCAGCTTCGACAATTGAAATCGTAGCAGATAGACTAGTGAAAAGACTGCTTGAAAGGCATCCTTATACTTCAAATGTTGAAGTTAAATTGAAAGGTAAATTAATCATACAATCAAGGGAAAGTGGAATGAGTCACCGTAGTTATCAAAAAGCTTATGATGTAAGTTCATTTGCAAAAGCTAGTAAAATTGAATCAGGAGAAATTGATTTTAATTACTTTATTGGGGCAACAGCAACTGGAATGACATGCTGTCCTTGTGCTCTCGGAATGAGTAAAGAATACGCAGAACAGATTATAAATACAAGAAAAGACATTAACATTTCTGAAGATGATATAAAGAAATTACTCAATATTTTACCATTTTCATCACATAATCAAAGATCGATGGGTACGATAATCTTACAAATAAAGGATTTGAGTGATCATGAAATTGACGTTTTTGATATCATTGACATCATCGAAGAAAGCATGAGCGGGCGAATACAATCTGTATTAAAAAGACCTGAGGAAGCAGAATTAGTGCGGACAGCTCATTTAAAACCACTTTTCGCAGAAGATGTTATTCGTGAAATGGCAAAAAATTTTATAATCAAGGATTTTAAAAACTTAGAGGAAGATTTTAAAGTTATTTTTAAAATCGAGAGTTTTGAATCTATACATCCTCATAATGTCTATTCTGAATTAAAGACAACAATAGGAGAATTGAAAGCTAAAATAAATCTTTAAATCCCTCCTTATGTTTAAATAAATAACCATAATAATTTTGATTAATTTTAAGTAATATTATTTATTTTAAAATCTTTCAATGATTCTAAGACATTCTCAACAATCAGTCTATTTTTGTCTGCTACATTTATATCCTTAAATTGATTAAAATCAACACCATTTGGAAAATAACAGCAAACTATTGTATCATGAATGGATTTTTTATCAATAAAAGAACCAGGATCATAACCTACAACTTTAAAAGAATGTTTTAGTGCGATCTCTTGTGAATTGAGACCTTGTAAGGTTGTGGGAATTCTCCACTCAATTACATTCCAATCGCTATATCTTTTTAATATATCTTTTAAATTTTGTTGATTTAAATAACCTTGAATTATAATAATAGACTTATAATGATCTTCTTCTATAGAATAGCTGTTAAATGTTAGATTTGAAGATTTATGAAGTAATATGGTATCTTTATTCATCCTTCTTATGTTTTCCTTGATGAGATTATAAAATTTTAATATATTTTCATTATCTAAAAGAACTATATTTCTGTCCCTGAGTTTCCAAAAATTCTTTATTGGAGAAAAATACATCACGACTGATTCAATCCTTCCAGATGTGAAAGATTTTTGGTTACTTGCTTTAAAATTTCTTTTATCTCCATAATTATTATAGTTAGGAATGAATCCATACGGAATGCATCGAATTTTTTCTGCAAATTTTTGTGAATGTAGATTATTTGCTCTTACATCAGTATCAAGTCGTATCACATCTTGTAATTTAGGATCTGATAAAAAACTAAGCACGCTTTGGGTTCCTAAAACTCTTGCAATTCCATAATTTTGATATTTATTTAAAATTACTGTCTTACTTGCACAAACAGATATTTTACTCTTTCTTAACATGACCCCTGTACCAACAATCTCATTTGATTTAATGTTTTCAACAACAAACCATGTTTGATTTATATCATTAATTTCATTTATAAGTTGTTCGGGATCATACACTTTTGGATAAAGATAATTCCAACCATAAATATCTTTAAAAATTTCACCAATTTGTCCAGCGTCTTCAGGAATTCCATACCTAAAACCGAATTCGAGATCATTTTTAGATTTAAAAGTGAATAGATATTTTTCCTTCTGACTAATAATTGTTTGGTTTGACATGTAAATTTCACTAAGTAATTAATTTATCACAATATTTTGTCTGTTAATATCCTACTATTTATTATGTAAATAAGTTATTGAATATAAATTCAATGTATGAAAAATACATCTTACAATTTAGAGTTAAAAAATCTTTATTTTTTCCCTGAATTATTTGTATTTAAATTTGACAGGAATAATTATAAATATGCTTGACAAGTAAAGGAATTTTTTAGATATTTATAATTAATCTAAAATTAATTAAAAAAAAGGGAATTTATTGTTTTTTAGCATACTATTTTTAACCTTTTTATACTTGTTAGACAAATATTGAAATTATACTTTTTAATAAAAAATTAGATTTCCATAAATGTGAATGAAAATGGTAGATGAAAAGATTTTAGCATCCATATCTAAAATAATTGATGAAGGACCAAAAAATAATGATGATTTCCTTAAAATTTTCGAATATATTAAAGAAATCTCAATTGAAGACGCTAATATTAAGAAAAAAATTGAAAATCTAGATATTTCGGTACAATTAATCATACCTGACAGCACGGGAAAATTTTGGCTCACTTTTAAAGAGGGAAAAATGGATTATGGGGTAGGACAAATATATGAACCTAGTTGTACCGCAGAATTACCTACTTCAATATTAGCAAGTTTAATCCAAGGTGAGATAGATGGCCCCTCTGCGTATATGGCAGGGAAAATAGATTTAAAAGGAAATGTTGCTGATTGGACGGATATAAGGGAAATTTTAATAGAAACTATATCTCTTTTAGATGACCTAATCTGAGCACTTATTATTTTTATTTTTTTCTGCCAGAATTAAAATTATTATAAATAAATGATCAAATATTAATCAAGAAATCTTATTTTTATCTCCATATTATTTATAGTTAATTGTATATGATAATTTTACTAAAGGAAAAAAAGCATGCCTGCTGTAGAAATCAAGTTTGATGATATCTATTTTAACCCAAAAGTTCAAACAATGTGTATTTCATCAAACTTACATTGTCCTTTTTACAATCATTCACATTCCTGTCCTCCCGTAGCACCTTATCTAGAAGAGGAGGTCTCAAGCTATAAAAACTTTTTTCTCATTTATTCTATTTTTGATTTAGAATCCCAAGTAAAGAAGATGAAAGTAAAACATCCTAAAAGAAGTGAATATCGAATAAACCTAGAATTACAAATGGAATATACTTTAAATGACGATTTGGAAAAAGAATTTGAGAAATTTTTAGAGGAATATAAAGATGATTACAATGAAAAGTTGCTATTGTATGCTGGTACTTGCAGGATCTGTTTTAATGAGAAAGATAAGAAGTGCACTTTCGATGACGGTATTCCATGCCGTTATCCGAATAGAATGAGATATTCAATGGAAGCTATTGGGATTGAAGTAATTAGGACAGTGATTGATTTAAATCTCGACATTGAATATCCTTCGAATAAAAAAGCTTATCGATTTGGCTTAGCTTGCTTTAAATAAGTGAATTTAATCATTTAATTGTTTTATTTAGAAAACATCTTAATCACTTTCATGTATTCTTTTATAGGTATTATCTTCGGATTTCTTATGTATCTAATGGGAAGAGGAGCATCACATCGAGAGCATAAACTAGAATTTTTTGTCCAATCCTTGAACTCATCGGCATGTGCAGGATATCTACACTCAGGACATATTATGATACCTCTACCATTATCCTCCGGATATTTAGGTAATTCGAAACAGAAAATGCATTTAAAATCTTCCTTAGTTAAATTGACTCCTTTTGGTTTTAATTTCGCATAATTAGTTTGTGGTTTATTTTTTTGAGTTCTTGGAGTTGCTTTTACTCTAGAAGGTTTTGCTTTAGTTTGCTTTGACCGGTTAGAAGCAGTTGTAGGTCTTGATGTCCTTCGAGTTGTAGTGCTTTGAGATCTTGATGTTGAAGATCTAGTTCTTGGAGTGGGTACGGTGTTATATTGTTGTCTTCTTGTAACGGGTCTATTTTGAGGTCTAACATTTTCATTAATATTCCGTGTACGTGCTGTTATATAATCTTCTGTTATTTGGGGTAATGAAGATCTTTTTCCAAAAATTCCTGGATAGATCATTAATAATACTATAATAACCAGACTTATTATAAGGATGAGATCAAATGAATAATTAATTGGATTTAATAGAGTTTGAACCTGAGTAAAATAATTAAAGAAATAAATCCAATACCCTACTATGACAAATATTGTAGAAAATCCAATAAAGAATCCAAATGCTCGAGCACCTACAGATTTTGTTCCGAAATAAACTGAAATGTATTTTCTAAACATGTAATATAACGAGAAGAGGCTATAAAGTAAGTAAGGAAAACCAAAAAGAATACTCCACAAATTTAGAGATACATTTGAAGCTCCTAATAGGTTAACTCCTAATAATCCCGTATAATTACTCCAAACAGTAAATAATATACCTATAAATAATGGAAGAAGTATAAAAAAAGCCGTGTTATGGGGTGAATGATATTCACGATGTTGTTTTATTTTTTTAAAAAACTTAAGAGTAAATATAATCCAGATCCCGATCATGATCCATGAGATTAAGATATTAAAAGAGGATGCAATAAAAACTCCGTGGATAATCCCTATGATTAAACTTATTATTAAAATAATTACATTCCACATCAAATTATTTCACTCCTAGATGTAATAATAAAAATAAGGATAAAAAAATTTAATGATTATCAATTCTTGTCCAATTTCTATTAATAAATAGAGGCTTTTTTATCATCGAATTAGATTAAAAAGTAATCAGGAATCCTCATCATATTCCAAATACGCGGCTTTACCTTCAATTATGGGATTCATGAAGTTTAGAATGTCAGGAAGCATGCGGACATCTATAGCACCTCGAATATTATAAGGAACTGAAAACCACCTCCTTGTTTGTAAATTTGCTCTATATATTTCAAAACCCAAGGATGTACCGTCAATTTGATAAGGATCAACAACAAGAGCAACCGCTTTTTTCCAAAGTTTTTGATATCTTGCTTGAGTACCCATATCTTCATTACTCATAAAAAGACCATATGAAGGATGGCTATGGTACCACCCACAAATAAATAAATCATTTTTCTTGATATCTTTCCAAGCTTTCACGTAATTTTTATAATCCTTTATTTCAGCATAAACCGCATTACCATGACCCATTGGATAAGCATCTTCTACAAGGAGGATAGAATCATTATTTTCTAATTTACCTGCAAGGAGTCCAATTACTTCAACCCATTGAGATCTTGGAATTTTAGAATGGGCATATTTCAGTGCATGACTGGCGATCTTTAAAATTGCTTTAACAGTGATTTCTGTCTTCATTTTAGGCTTTTTCTTTTGTATCGGATATTTCTCATAGTCCGGAGTAATATATTCTTCTTTCTGTTTTTGCTCATGATTAATATATTCTTCAACAATTTGTTCCGCGACTACTTCGGGTTCTTCGGGTTTTTTATATTTTTTTTTATCCTTTTCTTCTGCTTTCAATTCTTCATATATTTCCTCAAGAAGTTCACGTTTTAGCCTTATTTTTTCCATTTTCTTCTTAATCGCTTCCGCTTCATTTAATAAATCATCGTAGCTCATCTAAAGATTCACCACTTTTTATTAGCATATTTTTTCACGAGATGTTTTACTTTTTTCTCGTAAGTACTTGGATTATTAATCATTTCTAATGCTGCTTTTTTGTTAAAAACATCTGTAGGATTGATATATTTACCTCGAGTATTGAACATGGCAATAATTGCTTGAATAACAGTTGTAATTGTTTTTGATGGGCTCCATCCTCCCTTCTTACCAATCAAGCTAGGATCTACGAGTGCCAAGCAAATATTACGCTGACCTTTATATTCTTGAGGCTTAGGCCAAAAATTTGGATGCCAAATTGGTGTATGCAGGCGCACAAATGGAGGTTTACTAGGATATTCTGGAGGAAACTGGACTTCAAGACGAAATAATCCTCCCTGAAATGCCGTACCATTTGGACCTTTTAACGTGATAGCAAGATGGTCTATAGCCTTGCTTTTTGGATTGAATGGCTTTAATTGTTCAATTTTACCATCCTTTAACATTTTTTTTAATCTCGAAAATTCTTGCGATACTCTACTATTTCTCGCGCTCATAAAATCATATCTATTTTTTTTATTTTAATATAATAATATAAAGAAATTATTATAAAGTAATTTGGAATAATTTTGAAGTATTTTATAATTGCTTAAATCCAAAAAATAATGATTCTAAAGATATTATTATTGATTAAAGTCAATGATTTTTTATGTTTTTTTATTGTAATTATCCAATGAGTTAAATTTAGGATAATCCATAATTATATTATTTAATATTAAAATTATATACTTAATCACATATATTAGTTCGATAATCGACTAAGATATGATATTTTCAAATATAATAATTAATTTTTGGGAGATAAAGAAATATGAGGTGAATTACTATAACTGAGGAGATTATTACCTATAGGAATAGTAAATTGCTAAAATCTGAAGTTGATATAATTAAGGAAATAGAGGAGGAACTTGGAATAGAATCGACATCTAGACCAGATGCTTTTGATCTATTCGTCCCTTTACAATTTATTGCTGAAGATTATCGAATAAAGCATATCACTCTACATAAGTATCCATTTTCCTCATTCCCTGAAGCCATAACTAAGCTTATTTATCTTGAAACCTTGAATTTTACTTCTACGGAATTAGAAAATCTTCCTAAATCGATTGGATACCTTAAAAATCTTAAAATTTTAGCGATAGACAATGGTAAATTATCAGATCTTCCCAATTCTTTAAAAAAGATTGATTCGATCACAACCTTAATGCTTCAAAATAATAATTTTACTCACATACCAGAAGTAATTACCGAATTAGAATCACTTGTATATTTATATCTTTCAGGTAATCAGTTAACATCGCTTCCTGAAAATATAGGGAAGCTTAAATCTCTTAAAGAATTAAATCTTAGTTGGAATAAACTTTCAAGTCTTCCTTCCTCAATAGGAAATCTTTCTTCACTTGAAAATTTAACTTTATCAAAAAATCAATTATCTGAGATACCTGATTCAATAGGTAAACTTGCTTCTCTTAAAGAAATATGGATTCATGAAAATATTTTAGAATCTTTACCCGAATCAATAGTAAATATAAAATCCCTTAAGAGTTTGCAAATAGATGGTAATCCAATTCACGATAAAACAAGTTCTAAAGTCAAGATTATATTAGAGAAACTCAAGAATATGGGTGTTGAGCTCGATTAGAAACAAAAACTAATCAATTAATTCTTAAAGTTAATAAAATCTCACCTTTTTTAAATCCTGCAACGGTAATGAGCTCTAGATCTCTTAATCCATTTTTTTTAATTGACTGTTCCAGATCAATCTCCTTTATATCGTTGAAATCAATTGTTGTCAGGATTGGTACCATTTCTGGATCAAGGTCATGACCTCGATCTACTAGGGCATCAACAAGTTTTTGGCAAGGTTCATTACGACTTGTATGAATATCTTCGCGTACGACCTGCTCTCCACATTGAGTGCAATTAATTCTTCTTTTTTTTTCAATCGAATAAAATTTCATGGTCATTCCATTGAAAACTGTATAAGTTCTAATTGGTTCTCCTAAAGCATTATTTCCACGCAACCAATGAAGTATTTTAATGGTTTCATGTGATTGAATCGCAGATATAATAGCATTTATGGTAATAATTCCTGGATCATGCCTATCTATTATTTTTATTATATCTGCTTTGGAAAAGGGGGGTGGAAAATTATGTTTTTCTGATAAATCATTAGCTATTTTTTGTATGAACTCAATATCCTTGATTTTTGTTGGATCTGGATCTTTCTTGAATTTATCCTGAAATGCCATATTTCCCTTAAAAACACAATGTACTCTCTTGCGTGGAATTCCAACTACCGTGCAAGCTGCCATATCATCATCTTCAACAGAAGGTAAAGGATTGCATTCAAAACATGCATTCTCATATGGAAAGATGGTATAAAAATGTCCATGATAACCTGAGACACCTCCATCTATCAAGGGCTTCTTAAAACGCACGGCTTGGGCGTTTAAATTAAGTCTTGCATTCATCGAATCTAATCCACCAATGATTACATCTGCAGCATTATAGATTGCTGGATCAAGACGTTCTAAGGACGTGCTATACCCTTCAATGGTGATATTTGGATTGATCTTCCTTAACATTTTTGCAGCAGCAAGTGCTTTTGGTTGTCCCATTTTGGCATCAATAAATAATATTTGACGATTTAGGTTTGAGTGTTCGATCACGTCTAAATCAACCAAATCGAGATGTCCAACACCCAACATCGCTAAATTTTTAGCTATTTCACACCCTAGACCGCCTACACCTGCAATTAACACTCTTGAATTTTTTACAATTGACTGAGACCATCCTTCAAGTCTAAACTGTCGATTGTATAATTCTCTCTCTTTTGCGGTTAAATCCTCACTAAAAAAATCAGAATCATTTTCCAATTATATCACCATTCATAATTATTATGTTAAAAAATAAAAAAACATTGAAAGTAAAAATAACTTTCATTTTTAATTTATACCTTTAAAAAATTCCTGCGGTACTTGCAGGGATTAGAAGAACATCATCTCCATCAGCAACGCCATAATCGCTTAATGGATTGCTTTCATCCATAGTAACACCACCATGTGATAAGTGAAAGTCATTAGGATTCAAACCAAAGATATTTCCAACAGTCTTCTTTACATCGCCTACCATATTTCCATCATTAACGGTAAGTTTTTGTTTCTTTTCTCCAGGACCGATTGTAGACATGAAAAAAACAGAAATTTTTCTTCCTCCTGAGGGAATCTTGGATGCAGGAGTTTTTGAACTGATTGGTTCAGGCTCTTCTAATTCTTCTAGTTCTTCATCAAATTCTTCAAAACTCATGTAAATCTCTCCTTTTTTTTTTAATTTTCAATATACTTTTTTAATAAAATGACATCAAAATGATATTATAAAACCCTCTGGAAAGAAAGTGAAGTTTTTTCGGGAACTAATATTTTAAGTGATGATTAATGAAATGTTTAAATACGGATCTTATATATAAAGGAGAAGCATATTAATATATATAAAGAATTTTAATTTGTCTTAGAGAGATAATAGAAAAGAAATAACTGAAGAAATTAACTTAATAAAAGTATATTTAAATGGATTCTACGAATAATATAGATTCTGTCGTGTTAGACTTAATAAAGGAATATTTATCCAAAAAAACGTTCTTTTCAATAAAAGATCTTATTGATTATATAAATAATAGGGTAAAGATGAATCCCTACATAAATAGAAACAGAATCGAACTTGTCATTAAATCCTTAATTAAAAAGAAAGAAATCATTCCAGGTACCAAGTTAATGAAAAATAATATAATAGACAATCAAACTAGAAAAAAAATATTTAATTATATAAAAAAAAATCCTGCAATAAACATCAATGAAATAATGAAACATCAAGAAATTGGAAGTAATCAAGCATTATGGCACTTATCAGCATTGGAGAAATTTCAATTTATCCGGTCAAAGAAGATTGGAAACCGTAGGATTTTTTTTATAATTGGCTCAAATCCGGAATTTGATGACATATATTATTACTTAAAGATGGAAATTGTCAATGAAATAATTAAATTCATGGACAAAAATAAAAAAGCTCTAAAAATAACTGATATTGCTGATGGTTTAAAAAAAAACCACAATGTTATTAAAAAGTACCTAAATATTTTGGATGAACTCAATTTATTAGAAATAGAAAAAGAAAAATCTAGAGATACCTATAAAATAGATCAAGAAAGATATTCAGAAGTGATTAAACTTGTCAGTAAAAAATAAACATGAACACTTCAAGTTTATGCCAATGGAATTTAAATTATTAATTAAACATATGTATGTTGATAAAAAAATTGTTTAAAATTATGGAAAAAAAGTATAAAATTATAAGCGTTATAACAGTTTATGTTATATCAATCATCGTGTATGTTCTGTTTTTCTCACAGTTCATTCCTTACCTTAATTTGATTGTCATAGGTAGTTTAACTGTGATCTCTACTGGTACTTTATATGCCATAATTCATGAATCAAACAACCAATATAAGAGAGAAAAGAAACTTAAAGTCTTAAAGCAAACTAAATTAGAACTTGAAAAGTCAAGCGAATTTACAAAGAAATCTATTCAAGAATCGCCAGAGGTAATTGGAGAATATCTTGAAGCCTTTCCTTATATCGAAGACTATGTTGAATCTGATGTAACATATGAACAAGTTCCAATTATAAATGAGATCATCTTTTCAGACTTAAATCAAGAAGTATTGAAAAAGATTAATTTGTTAAATTTATCACAAATAGAAAAACTCCAATTTATTAGGGAACTTCTATATTATGAACCGGAAGAAAGAGATAATTTGATTGAAAACATGTTAGAAAATCGAGACAAAATAGATGAGGATGTTATTTATTCAGTACCTTTAAAAACTCTTGAATTAGCAGATAAATTCAGGGTACATGTAATATCATTAGTAGAACCAGGAGAAAAGAAGAAAATAATAATTATTGAATCACTTGATATGATTATTGAAATAAAGAAAAAGGTTGGAGTTTTATTTGATTATAATCTAGAAGATTTTCATCTAACTACGGGGGGTATAATGTTAGATGAAACTCTTCAAATAAAAGATTATTTTATCGAAGATGATGATGAGATTGTTCTAATTCCCATCCGTAAATAAATTAAATGAATTAAGAGATCTATCCTGCAATACTAGCAGGAATTAATAAAATATCATCACCATCTTTAACATTATATTCTATTAGAGGATTATTTTCATCCATTGTAATCCCACCGTGCGATAAATGAAAATCTAATGGATTCAATGCAAATAAATTACCAACTGTTTGCTTAATATCTTCAACTAGATTACCAGTATAAACTACTAATTTATGCTTTTTTTCACCAGGTCCTATTGTTGACATGAAATAAAGTGCAATTTTTTTTCCTTCGTTGGTAGGAACTTTAGATTTTAATCCTTCTGATTCATCATGTTCCAGATCTTCATCAAGATCTTCATCAAATTCATCATCAAAATCCACGTTTTATTCACATCCTTTAATTATAAGTTATTAGATTCATGTGATTATTAGCTATAATATAAATAAGACTAAAAGTATATAAATAAATTCCATGCTTAAATTATTCTTCAATATTATGCCAAATGGTTTTTTTTAAGATTAAAAAGATTTAATCTTTAGATGATAAAATTAATCAAATATTTTTGTGATATATTAAATGATGAAGGATAAAATACCTCCTAAGTCTCAAATTCAAGAGAAGATTCCCAAAGAACAGTTAGAACAAATTCATGATAAGAAACTGTTAAAAAAAATCAAAGAAGAAAGAATGAAACTTAGTAAAGAAAAGGAAAATTGGGAAAAAGTTATAAAAAAAATGGAGGATTATCAAGGAAATATTAGGGATCTTGAAAAAAAAAGGAAAGAAAGAGAAATTGAAATTAGAGCACTTCTAGAGCAACGTGATACTTTAAAAGATCAGTTATCAAGAACCCAAAAAAGTATAGAAGGCCAAAAGAAACGAATTGAAGATGAAAAGAGGCAATATATAAATACACTTCGTGAAAAAAATTATGAATTGGATCAGAAAAATACTGAATTAGAAAAATACAAACAAGAATTATTACGACTTAGAGAAGATATACAAAACGAAAAACAAACTTTAGATATAGAAAAGGAAAAAGCTAAATCTCGTATTAAAGAAATTAAAACAAAAATTCCTGGGATGGAACGTAGGGAGGATTTGCTAAAGGATAATATTAGTACTTTAGAAAAAAAATTAAATGGATTAAAAAGGGATTATAGAGATCTTAAAAATGAAAAAGCTAACTTAATTAAAGATATAAATGACATGAAACAAAAAATTGCTGAAGAAGCATACAGGTTAAATGACCAAAAACGAAAGATCGAAGAACAAAAAAAAAGATTAAAATATAAAGACGACGATTTGGCACGAAAAGCACATGATATCGAAAAGAAAAAGGATAAATTAGATAGAATAAAAGATAAGACTCAAAAAGACGTTCGAGACTTAGAAAAAGAGAAACAAAATTATCAATCTCAATTATCTAATTTAAAAAAAAAATTACCTCAATTAGAAGATAAAAAGTATGATTTAGAAAGCAAGAGAAGTATGCTAGAAGATGATATTAAAAGATTAAATAATGAATACAAGGATTTAGATAATCAATTAAAAAAGATTGAAAATAAAACTAGAAATGAAGAGAAAGATTTAGAAAGAGAAAGAAGGCTAATTCAAGATGAAAAAAATAAAATAAGGAAAGAAAGAGAAAAATTAGATAAAGATAGGCGAGCATTTGAAAAAGAAAAAAGAGAATTTCAAGAAATGGTTAGAAAAACATTAAAATCTAAACAACCACCAAAGCAACAAATAAAATTTAAAACTCCTTCAAAATAGTAACTTCTTGTGAGCATTTCTAAAATTGATTTTATTAAAGGTATTGAAGGAGATTATGTAGAGACAAAAAAAAACCATCTCTTTTTTGATATTAAAGGCGTTCATCATCCAAAAGATAGGAAAATTTGTTTTATACGATTTCATCCCGATCCACTTGGCGATCGAGAAAAAAATGGAATAAAATATAAAAAAATATATGATTTGCGTGAAAGATATTCTTATTTGAAAAGAGAATATCCCGAATATTTATTCTATTCCGAACAATTAGATTTGGAGTTACAAGGAGTAAAAAATGAAGATATTTTAAAAATTTATACTCCACGAGATTATTATGCGGAATTACTTAAAAAATCCGACTTGTCCCGATTGGAAAAATGTTCTCTTGAATTATGTGAACTTTTTATTTCTGATGGAAATCTCCCAAAAGGATCTATTGGAATCACCGGATCTCCAATGATTGGATTAAATAAAGAGATTTCGGATATAGATATAATGATCTATGGTACTGAAACGAGTTTAGATTTTCAAAAATCCCTTTCAGAAATAATAAAGGATAGTAACAATTTTTGTAGGGAATATGCACTACAAGAATATCAAGTACATTATGATTGGAGAGTCGGAGGTTCAGATATACCTTTCGATAAATTTCTTCAATGTGAAAGGAGAAAACTCCACCAAGGTATGTATAAAGGTTTCGAATTTTTTATAAGATACTTAAAAAGTCCGAAAGACTGGCAAGGTGGGTATTATGATTATAAATATAAAAATCTTGGAAGGATTAAAATTAGAGCTAATATTTTGGACTCCACTGATTCCATATTTACACCTTGTTCGTATGAAATTGAAGTCTCTAAAATTTTAGAAAATGAGTCAAGTAAAAAAAATATTAAAAAGCAAGAAATCCTTAAAGTAAACTCGTTTAGAGGTAGATTTTGTGAACACGCTATAAAAGGAGAAGATGTAATAATTGAAGGAAAATTGGAGCGCGTTCTTTATAAAAATACTGAGAAATATTATCGTATTTTATTAAGCGATCAAGCTCGCGATAAAATGATACGTGCTTGATATTTTTTTTAAAAAAATCTTTAATTAAACTTCATATGTTTACCAGATAAATTAAAATAGATATCGATAAAATTTATTAAATAATCTTAAAAAAAATAGAAAAAAATAAGAGTGAATCATA
>JBHLME010000233.1:0-3655 GCA_048938445.1 Promethearchaeota archaeon
TTCTATTAGAATTTATTATTAAAAATATAGAAATCTTAAATTAAGGGATCTTTAGATCTTTAAATATGATTCACTTACTTTCTTTCATTTTCATAATTAAAAAAATAAAATCTAATTATATTTATTTAGTAAAAATTAAAATTTTAAAAGTAAGAATAAATATCTTAAAAAAAATTGAATTTCTTAACATGTTTTTAACTCATTTTTATATATCTTAGTATAATCTTGCTCAAGAGAATCATTTCTTCCTCTTTCCAATTTATTAAAAATTTTCAAATATTTTTTTTCCTAATAAATGTTAAGAAAATCATTTCACATCTAGTAAAAACAAAAAGGAGATTTTTGCTTTGCTAAAAAAATTTTTTTATCATTTAAAATTAAGCGATATAAAAAATTTCTTTGACCAAAAAACAAAAAACTTAATACGAACAAATTAATCATGTACTTAACAAGCGTTTACAAATAAAATTTGAATGCTTGTTATTTTAACAAGGTTTTAAACATGGTAAATGGAACAGTAAAATGGTTTAACAGCCGAAAAGGCTTTGGATTTATATCATCTGAAGAAGGAGAAGACGTATTTGTTCATTTCTCTGCAATTAAAGGCGATAAGGATGATTATAAGTCATTAAATGAAGGAGATAAAGTTACTTTTGATGTTTCACAAGGAAGTAAAGGTCCGCAAGCTAGCGAAGTGGTAGTCACGGATCGCGCTCCTCCGCAATATAAATCTTTTCGTTATTAGATAAATCGATATGATTTTTACTTAAAAAGTAAACAACAAATAATAAATATAATAAGTTAGAAGTAATATACATCAGGCTTTCGAGTTTTACGAGTATTATGGATTCTTATTTTCTTTTTTTTTTTTGATATTTCATAGTTTAAGTTCATTTAGTTATTGTTTAAATTCATTACATTTTAAGCTTAGTAGGTAAATATCCTATCCAATTGAAAATTATCGATATTATTTCTAGTTATTAATTACTCTTTTTCCTTGAGTTTAATAATAACTATAATTGACATTAACACGATAATACTCCCAATCAAATGATATATGGTAAAGATCTCTGAAAGAAAAATCGTAGCAAAAATTGCCGTAATGATTACTGATGGTCCCATTAAAATGCTTACTTTCGTGATTTTAACATACGAGAGCGATAAATAATAACAATATAAATCAATTGCATACACTATTCCCATTAATAAGAAAAAATACATGTTGATTGGATTGACCAATAGAACAAAAAAATAAGCACCTCGAAAAATAAAATACGAGCTAAATAAAATTATCGCGGTTATACCATTTCGAATGAATATCAATTGAAAAGGAGTTATCTTTTTATTTTCCAAGTATGGTCTTGTTATCGCATGAGCAGACATCCATAACGCGACGGTTATTAACATGATGATGACTCCAAGATTGAACTCAATCAGATTAAAAGAACCTTGCGTTACCGCCACGATAAGACCGAAAAACAAAACGAAAGAGAAAAAAATTTGAGTTTTTGATATTTTCTCTTTATTTATTAGAAACCCAAATACTAAGGCAAAAATTAAATCCATTTTCTGGGCTAAAGATCCGTTGATGGCACCCGCAAGTTGATACCCTAAAAAAAATAAGACATACGCAACTGCAAAATTGATTCCGAGATAAATCAATAATTTTTTATTATTTTTAAACACTATAAAAAGAGATTTTGGTTCCACAATGTCATTGCTATCTATAATATTATCCTGCATTAAATATTTTGATTTCATTCTTTGTTTTTCTAATAACATCAATGGAAAAAAAAATGTGCATAAGATGATGCTTAGCATAGCTCCATATATAATGCTATCTAGTTCCTCGGGTCGCAGATTAGCAATAATTGGTTCTAAGCTTACAAATATGAGAGAAATTACGCCGTAGATAATCCCTTTTGTGTAATTCTTATCGCTCACGATATTAATGAGAAATTAAGCATTAATTTAAAAGATATCTGAAGAAAGCCCACTAATTTCCCACAAGAAGCGATTTATATAGCCAAAATAAATCTAATTCTCAAAAATTTAAAAAAAAATGAAAAAAAATTGATATACTTTGTCAATTAATTGATCCTCATTATAAGTTGAATTTAAGTTTATTTAATGCTTCTTGCATTTATTTAAATTAATTCACTTACATTACTTGGATTCTATTAATCTTTAAATACTCTAATGAATTATTTCCCTGTATGACCGAAGACAATGTATTAAATTTAAAAAAGGATATAAAGAAAAATATATCATATATAATAATTTTTTCGATTATATTAGGAGCAGATATTGTATTGGGAATATCTATGGCAATTTTTTTTGAAGATATCACATCATTTATTTTAAATATTGCTTTAGGCATGGTACCAACAATATATATATTTGTATTTTTTCAAAAAGTATCAGAATTGTTAGCTAAAATATAAATTTACAAATAGCATCCATCTTTATCTTCTTTAAAAGAATTCGGATGATTTATCCCCACATCCATTATTTAATGATAACTCTTGTAAATTTCCGGTTGATCTAAAAAGTTCTATCAAATTATCTATTCTTGAAAAATCATATAATTGTAATTTATGAACATGGTCTGTTAAATCATCAATGAGCTCTATTCCATTATTATGATGGAATATTGCATTTAAGTTATTATTATCCATGATTTGTTATAGATTATCTGTGATGTCTCCCAATAAACTTAATTACCCATGTTTTTAATAATATAATCAGATAATTAATGATTAATTTCCTGATTACTTGATATGCGACCTGAAAAATCCTTATGGATGGGAGACCAAAATTACAATCATTTGTTCAACTTACTTGATGATGCGATTTACGTTTTTGGTCCAGATGATAAATTCCTAGATGTTAATGATGTTGCCTGCAACCGTTTGGGTTACACGCATCAAGAATTATTACAACTAAACCTCCAAAAAATTAGCGCTCCCGAATTATCAAAGGAAGTTTTGAATAATATCGCGAAGGTGAAAAAAAAGAAAAAATTAATCTTTGAAAGCATTCATGTAACAAAAGAAGGATTAAAAATTCCTGTTGAAATAAATGCCAATCTCATAAAATATAATGACCAACCTGTAATTCTCATCATTTCAAAAAATATCGAAGAGCATGTCATAACAAAAAAGAAATTAAAAAAAACAAAAGCAAAATATCGAGATTTGTATGAAAATGCTCCAAATGCTTTTTTTTCAATAAATATGAATCACTCGATTGTAAAATGCAATGCGGGAGCAGAACGCCTTTTGGGTTATTCTAAAAGTGATTTGATAAATCAAAATATTTTTGAAATATTTGCTGATACGGAAAATGGAAAAGAAAAAGTCAAGCGAATTTTTCAAGAATTTTCAAAAGGAGAAGAAATTCAAGATGAAGAACTTCAAATGCAGGGGAAGAATGGAGGAACGGTCTGGATTAGTTTATCCTTAAGACCTATTCCAAGCAAACATGGTAAAATTGTTGAATCGCTCTTAATGGCAATAAATATTGATAAGCGAAAAAAAATCGAGCAATTGTTAAAAGATTCTGAACTAAAATATCGAGAAGCCTATGATCGTGCAAATTTCTTCAAAGATGTCATCATTCATGATGTTAATAATATCTTTCAAGTCATTCGTTC
>JBHLME010000234.1:0-3643 GCA_048938445.1 Promethearchaeota archaeon
TTTGAATCAGATTATTGAGTTCTATTCAATTTTTAATTATATTATTATTAATAAAAAAATTTTTTTAATTTCTTTTTGATAAAAAAAACCTTAACAATATTACAGCGAATTTGTATGTGAAGATTATTTTAAAAAGCACTAAGATTAATCCAATAAATATTGATGCGATATATCCTCCTTATAGTTCTTTCTGAAAAATTATATATAAAAATTAAAATTTAAGAATATAAAGTAGACAAACAATTATAAATGAAAAAAAAATGCGAATTGCGTTAGGAGACTTAAGGCATTACACAGCTGGAAGACACTCTATTTACATGCCACTTGGAATTGGTACTATTGCTTCTTATCTATTATCGCAAGTTGCTTCTAAGGATCTTGAAGTAAAATTATATGAAAATCCGGATTCAATCTTGGAAGATATAGATAGATGGCAGCCAGATGTTATTGGATTATCTAATTACTGTTGGAATACAAATTTATCTCATTTTGTTTTCAAATATGCTAAAGAAATAAATCCCGACATTGTTTGTATAGCTGGAGGCCCTAACTTTCCTAATGAAAAAGAAAAGTGTAAAGAATATTTGCTTACTAAACCAGATTGCGATTTTTATATTTTATTTGAAGGAGAGGTTACTTTTTCAGAGTTAATTAAAAAAATTATGGCGGGAAATCCTGTTTTTCTTCTGAAATCTGAGCGTCTCGATGGAATAGCTTCAATAAATCCTAAAAGTAAGGAATTAGTTATTGGAAATCCCGCCCCTCGGCTATTAAATTTAGATGAAATACCCTCTCCTTATTTAACTGGTCTTATGGATAATTTTTTCAATGGAGAATATGCTCCTACAATAGAAACTGCTAGAGGCTGTCCCTTTACATGTGGATTTTGTTATAATGGACAATCTTACTATTCACCAATGATGAAATTCAGTATCGAAAGGATAAAAGAAGAATTGATATATATAACTAAGAGAATGAAGGATTATCCTAATATATCTTTAGAAATGTGTGATAATAACTTTGGAATGACGAAACGAGATGAAAAAATAGCTGAAATTATTAGAAACCTACAGGATGAATATGGATGGCCTACTCATATTAATGTTGCAACTGGTAAAGCGAATTATGACAGAATTCTGCGAATAGCATCTCACTTAAGAAACACTATGCCCGTAACCTGCTCCGTTCAATCATTAAATCCAGCAACTTTAAAAGTCATAAAGCGAAAAAATCTTCCAATGGAAAAGTATAAAGAAGTTCAAAATGAAATCAGAAAACGTGGCATGCCATCTGTTGCTGAGTATATTATTCCAATGCCAAATGAATCAAAAGCTTCTTTCTTTGAAGGTATTAAGAAATTATTTAATGTGGGGGTCAAGATTATAGTGCCTTATACAACAATGCTTTTAAAAGGGACATATCTTTACTCTCAAGAAGCTCGTAATAATTTTAAATATACAACTAAATTTCGTATAATTCCGAGACAATTTGGAAAATATTTAGGTAATAAAGTTTTTGAAATCGAAGAAGTTTGTGTTGCCACAAATACATTATCATTTCAGGATTATTTAGAATGTCGTGGATTTGGTTTTATTGCAGGTCTATTATCTTCTGAGCAATTTGATCTCATACTATTGCATCTTAAAAATTTAAAAATTGATGAATTTGATTATCTTTATTATGTTTGGGATTTAGTAAAATCAGGTAAATCTGGGCTATCAGAGTTTTATAATCAATTTTTAGAAGAAACTAAAAGTGAATTATGGGATTCAGAAGAAACTCTAAAAGAATTTTATACAAAACAAGAAAATTATAATAAACTTTTATCAGGCGAACTAGGAGATAATCTAATGAGAAAATTTAAGACTAAAATTTTTCTTGATTATTGCCAAGTAGCAATAGATTTATTTTATGAAGCCATTGAGAGTTTTTTAGATGATGTAAGTTTAACTCCAGAAATTAAAGGATTTTTAAATGATGCAAAAGTTTGGTCTATAACCTGCAGAGATATTTACTCATTGTTAAAAGCTAAAGATTCTTATAAAGAAAGCGAAATATTACACTTAAACTATGATATAAATAAGTGGTACCATGAAAGAAAAGATTGTGTTCCACTTATTTCATATAAAGGAAAAATTAGCTACAAAATCTCTACTAATAAAAAGCAGATTGATGATATTCTTACTGAAGGTCAAAAAACCTATGGTGAAGATGTATTTTTTCGGATCGGAAAAATCGTTATAGATAGTGGTATAAAAAGTTTTTGGCGCAATTGCGAACCGATATAGAGTTTCTGAAAAAAAAAGAAAATCAGTTTTATATTATAGTATTATTAATTAAAAGATCCTTCAATTCTTTTTTGGATAAAAAAGGACCTTCTTTTGTATTAAAAGGTTTAGTTTTATCGAATTTTTTTATGTTAGGGTACTTAGTTAAATCAAGATGTTTTGAAACTTCAGTAATCTGAGGGAAAATTATATATGCATTTTCCATTTCATAAGTTCGTTCCGATTCTTCAATAGAAAATAATTCTTCATATAATTTTTCTCCCGCAAACATTCCTATTTCTTGTATCTTTATATCATCGACTATTCTATTATAATTTTTCGCAAAATGATTAATTAAAATTTCAATTAAATCCATAATTTTCACAGAATCCATTTTAGGAACGAAAATTTCTCCACCCTGCGCCAATTTTATTGTTTCTAAAATTAGGTTTATTGCATTTTGAATTGTTAATATGTATCTTGTCATATTTTTGTCTGTTATTGTAATGGGAATATTGTTTTCAATCTGATCCTTTATTAGTGGAATTAATGATCCCGTGGATCCCAAAACATTTCCAAATCTTACGGAATAGAAAATTGTAGTTGATCTACCTTTATAATAATTAGCTGTTGTAACTAATTTTTCCCCCAATAGTTTTGTAACTCCCATTGTATTACATGGCGTTGCTGCTTTATCTGTACTCGTGAAAACAAACATCTCAATATTACTATCAATACTGAGCTCAATGATATTCTGTAACCCTAATATATTTGTTTTAATTGCTTCAAATGGATTATATTCACAAGCATTAACATGTTTTAATGCTGCTAGGTGAAAAACGATATCTATATCTTTAATCGCCCTCTTTACTCTACCTTTTTCCCGTATGTCACCGATTAATAACCTTAATTTTTCATCAGGATCTTGAATATTTTTACGAAGAATTAGTTGTTTTGTTTCATCTCTACTTAAAATTCTTATCACATTTGGATTAAAATTGATTAAGATATATTCAGCTAGAGCAGTTCCAATTGTACCGGAGCCCCCAGTAATTAATATATTTTTATTATCTAGCATGAGAGACTGAATTAAGATGTAGAATCTATTTTATATTAGTTTAGTTTTTTTGAATCTAAATATTGAAATTAAGCAAAATTTTAAAATGTATTCGGACAGACATTATTAAATTTTATTTCAATAGATTTTAGTTTTCTAAAATTATAAAAATGCTTTTAGTTAATTGCTTCTTTCTATTGGATAAGAATTGTTGATTTTTATGAAAAATTTTAAAATAAATATTTTTTTTAAACCAGAAAAAGGCTCTCGAGGTGGAGGTTCTCAATTTTTAAGAGCATTAAAGAGAAATTTTATTGAG
>JBHLME010000235.1:0-3623 GCA_048938445.1 Promethearchaeota archaeon
TAAAACCATAAAAAGAAAATCCGTCGCTCCATCAACAGGTTTTTCTCCAATATTATATACTATTCCATGTCCTTCTCCTAAATGTTTTGCATATCGCATTAATATAGCTGCATCTTCATGAGGATACCATTTAAATCCTATAAGAAGTAAAGGATATAAAATAGCTAAAGCAGTTATTAATATGAGAATAATTAAGTCTCTTCTATCCAATTTACTTCTAATATTCATAAAAATTATAATTCTCACTTTCCATTTGTATTTATTTAAATTCTAATTAGGAGAATCCTTTTCTTTTTTTTGGAAAAATGAGAAATCTGCGAACTTCCTCATTGACCATTCTAAACTATATTTATATTCATGCTTTTGCCAAAATCTTATAGACAACTCTACAGCAATAATAAAAGCAATTATAAATATTATAAATTGATACAATAAAAGACCTGTTGTTAAATAATATAGTATAAAAAAAGCAAAAATATACATAAATGCAAAAATAACTAAAAAATGAAGATAATATAATGAAAAAGTTATATGACCCCATTGAATTATTCTATCTTGCATCCATAAATTTAATTTTTTTATATCTGAAAGATAAAAAAAAATTAAAAACATAATTATAAAGACACCTGTACCAAAAGTAAAATGAAATGCATATAAATAAAAGTTTTCTCGTATCCAAATAGCCCATATAGTTAGTAATGTAACCGCACTTAATAAAAGAATCAATATATATTTATTTATCTCTTCTTCTGGCGCATTTCTTATTAAATCTCCAAGAAAAATTCCTATAACAAAAAAATTGATCCATGGTAAGAAAGGAAATGTACCTCCTTCAACAAAAAAAATTAGGTAAGATATATTATAATAATAAATGGCATGATTTGCTATAAAAACTAAACTAATAATACTAATATAAGCTATTTGCCTAAATATTCGTTTCAAATATGGTATAAAAAAAAATAAAAGCATTCCTAAAGCTATATGATAAAAGAGACTCCAGTGAATTATAAATAACTCAGGGTCTGGTCCAAAAATAAGTCGAGAACTAACTTGAATGAACATTGTAACCATTATTATAAAGAAAGCTCTCTTAAAAACAACTGTAAAAATTTCTTTATTTGACATATTGTTTTCAAAATTTTTATTCATAAAATAAAAGAAGGCTCCTCCTGAGACTGTAATATAAGTAGTAGAAAACATCATTGCAAAATAATTGAGGATTGTATGGCTTAAACCAAATTGTAATCTCGTTAAAAACATATAACTATGGAAAAAAACCATATAAACTCCAGTTAATCCTCTACAAATATCGAGCGATTTTAATCTTGTATCCATAATTAAATTAATTCAATTAATAATCGGTTAAAAAATTTTTTATACTGTGCTAGAACAGTAAGTATAGTAAAGTAATGACAGTATTTATCAAATCTCTATTCAACAATAATCCTTTACAAACATATTAATTGTCCTTTTCTGCCCAAAACAGAATTAACCAACCAAATAGTTTAAATGGCCATTTATTTAATAATGGTTTTGTAATCCAATTTACGATTTTTGCGAGAGGTATATAAAAACTCATATGGCTAAATGTTGCTGCACAAAATTCCAAGCTAGTGAAACCCGTGCGTTTTAACGCATTCAGCATAAGTTTAGGACGGAATGGTCCCTCATCTTCAACTTCTTTAAAAGGATTATTAAAAATCTTTTTAATTGGTCTTGTAAAAGCACATAAAGGATGAAATATTGATGGCTCCATTATAACTAATTTTCCTTTTGGTTTCAATACTCGATAAAACTCTCTTAAAAAGGCATCGAATCCAAAATATACTACATGGTGGAAAAAAAAAGGACTTGCGATAATATCAAATTGCTCATCTGCATAACCAGAGTTTAGTATATCACCAACTTTTGAAATCATTTGTTTGGGACATCTTTCAATCTGTATTAGTGATAAGTCTATTCCATAGACATTTTTTGAAAATTTGCCAAGATATTCATAATCATTACCCGAACCACAAGGAGCAATTAACATATTCTCAACTTTTTTTCCTTTTAGTTTTTGATTAACAAACCTTTCCATTTGTCGTTTTGAAAACACATAATTAAATGTATCTCTCTTAGGGTCATAAAAAATAGGAAGATGAAATATTTTAGTAAAAAAAGTTTTTTTCTTTTTCAGAGAGAAATGTTCCATTTCTCTTTTTTTTTTATCGTCATAATTACATTTTTTCATGGATTATATGGAAAGGCTTTTTATTTAATTAAGAACTGACACTTAAATTCAAAAAAATTCTGTTTTTATTTCGGTAAAATCATCATAATTCATTAAAAAATCTTATAATTGAGACAAATTTACATAAAAAATGATTTGTTAATAATTTTATTATTTTATTTAAAATACAATATATATTGTTAGCTAAATTTACACATTTAACCTCATACTATCGATAACGGAAATTCCATATGAGACTTAGTTTAGAGTATTCAGCAAAGATGTAATAAAGAGAATAGATTACATTTTATTAAAAGAAATAGAAATATTTCGAAAGAAAACTTAATAATCAGATAAAAAACATAAAAAAAGAGAATAAATTATTAAATTCATATTATTGATTAAAAAATTATAATAAATAAAAATGAGTAAATAATTTTTAAATGAAAATTATTCTCGTAAAAAGCTTAACAATTCCCGATATTAAAGTGATAAGATTCGGAAGATTTTGCGATCATAGAGGATATTTTACTGAGTCTTTTAGAAAAAGTGATCTTTTTAATCATCCCGAAACAAATTTTTTTAAAAATACTGAATTTGTTCAATCAAATGAAAGTTTTTCCAGAGCATCAACAATAAGAGGTTTGCATTTTCAATGGAATCCAAAAATGGGAAAATTAGTTAGAACCCTAAGCGGTCATATGATTGATTTATTTTTAGATATTAGAATAGGATCTCCTACATTTGGAAAAATATCCGCATATGATATGCCATCAAATCAAGAAAATGATTTCGATGAATGGATATGGATTCCTCCTGGTTTTGCACATGGGAATACTTTTCAAATGGATACATTAATAGAATATTTTTGCACTGGTGAATATGGTCCTGGATATGAGGGTTGTATTTCTCCACTATCAGACGATATTGATTGGTCTTTATGTGATAATAAACTTAAGAAAATTTTCGATAGAATGGTGTCAAGCGACCCTTTAATGACAGAAAAAGATAAAAATGGACTTTCTGTCGAGGAATGGAGGATAGATAAACGATCAAAAAATTTCATTTATAATAAAGGTTAATAATACATTTTTATTAATATAATTAAATTAGCATGATTGAACAATCAAAAATACTTTTTACCGGTGGCAGTGGATTACTTGGAGGTGAAATAAAAAAACTCTTACCAGATGTTAATTATCCATCATCAAGTGAATTTAATGTCATTAATTTTAATCAAATGGATGATTATTTGAAGAACTTAGATATAACATTAATTATACATGCTGCTGCATTTACTTCGCCACCTAGGATTGACCAAAATCCAGAAAAAGCGATTGATGTAAATATTATAGGGACCTCCAACATTGTAAAACTATGCACAAAATATAATCTAAAACTAATTTATTTT
>JBHLME010000113.1:0-14570 GCA_048938445.1 Promethearchaeota archaeon
GAATACTTTTTTTGCCATTTTTTTTCCTCCACTTTTTAATTAATTACTAATTTTTTTTATTAAAGTCCATATTTTTTATAATGAACTTCATTATATAATAATTCTTCTTTCAAATATTTAAAAGTTGTGGTAAATGTTCGATATCATATGTTTCGGTTAATAAGATCACCCAATCTTCAAGATCACGATGTCTGAGAAGAAAAGCCAAAGAATATGAATGGAGCCTTCTCCTCTGAGATTTTTTAAGATCTTAGAAAATGAACCTTTTAAAGAGTAATTCTTTTTAAATCAATTAGATTTACTCTAAATCGCATATTAAACAATTAAAAATTAGTAGTGTGCTACAATAACACTAGTATTCCAGTAAATATTCTTTAAATTTAATATTAATAAAAAAATAAATATATTTTTAATATCAACTTAATAAAAGAAATTTTTTACAATAATAAATATCCAAATTAATAACTATTTGAATTTAATATAATTGTAATTAAAATTAGTTAGAAATTCTCTTGCTTCATCTCCATAATCTAATATAAATATAAGAATTAATATTAAATTCTAAATTATTTAATGTTATGAAGAAAATTATATCTATTACAAAAGGGGATGGTATTGGACCTGAAGTAGTAGATGAGGGAATAAAAATATTAAAAATTATAGAAAATTATACAGAACTCGAATTTGAATTTCAAGAGGCAATTGCGGGAGGTTTGGTTTGGAAGGAATATGGTGAGAGTTTACCTGCTAAATCATTTGATATTATTAAGAACTCTGATGCTTTATTATTTGGAGCAATTGGAATACCAGAATTGCCTCAAGGAGTTGCAGAACTGGCAATCTTTAAAATAAGACATGATTTAGATTTGTATGTAAATTTAAGACCTATTAAATTATATGATGCTTTAAGGGACAGATGCCCCCTCAAGGAAGAATTTATTGGAGATGGTATAGATATTACTTTTGTTAGAGAAAATACAGAGGGGCTTTATCAAAATATTGGAGAATTAAAGGAGGAAGAAGCATATAATATCATGAAATATACTCGAAAAGGATGTGAGCGAATTATTAAGTATGCATTTCAATATGCAAAAAAAAATGGTCATGATAAAATAACTTCGGTAGATAAAGCTAATCTTTTAAAACCTAGTCAATTATGGCGTAAAATTTTTCACGAAATAGCTGAAGTCTATCCTGACTTGAAAACCGAAGATATATATGTAGATGCTTTTTGTCAATGGTTAATTAGAGCACCATTTTCTTATAAAACGGTTGTTACAGGTAACATGTTTGGTGATATCATAAGTGATGAAGGTGCTTTCCTCATTGGTAGTCTAGGAATGGCTCCAAGTGGAAATATTCATCCTGGTAAGGTTTCAATGTATGAACCAATACATGGGTCTGCTCCAGATATAGCTGGTAAGGGTATAGCAAATCCAATAGGTACGATTCTAAGCGTGAAATTAATGCTACAAGAATCATTTGATCATCCCAAAATATCTGAAGAAATTGAAATGGCAGTAGAAGAATCATTAAATGAAGGTAGAACCGTAGATATAACAAATCCAGATTTAAAGATTCTTTCGACTAAGGAAATGGGCAGTTTAATATCTGAAAAATTAAAAAAACGATTAAAGAAATAGTTTAATATTCATTCAGAATTACTATAAAGATAATATTTGAATATTTCTTTTAATAAATATTAATGAATATTTTGATTAATTCATAAGAGTGAGGGAAAATGGGAAAGTATAAAATAGTTGTATTACCTGGTGATGGAATTGGTCCCGAGATAATGACAGAAGCATTAAAGGTCTTAAATGTCATTGAAGATATTTTCAATAATATCAATTTTGAATTTATAAAATATGAATGTGGTGGTCAATATTGGTTAAAAACAGGCCGTAAAGAAGAATGGCCAGTAGAAGCATATGAAACATGTAAGAATGAATCAGATGCCATCTTATTGGGAGCAATCGGGTGGACAGATCCTACCACAGGTAAAACTGTTTCATACCCTAATGGTAAAATGGTAGGTCTCGAAGTCCTTTTTGGATTAAGATTTGGTTTAGATCTCTATGCGAACATAAGACCAACTAAATTATATGAGGGAGTACAACATAAAATTTCTGGTGAGTTTCGACAAGTTTGGAAACCAGAAAATGTAGATTTTGTGTCAATCAGAGAAAATACTGAAGGATTATATGCTGATACACATGGAAATTTAAAAAGAAATGAGATTATTGAAGTTGCTACGGATTGCAGATTAATAACACGGAAGGGTTCTGAAAGAGTTATCAAATTTGCATTTGAATACTGTAAGAGAAGGAATAAAGGTTCACCAAAAGATGGCAAGCTAAGAGTAACATGCGTGGATAAAAGTAACGTGACTGCGGGATGTAAATTATTCCGTCAAATTTACCAGGAAATTGCTCCAAAATATCCAAATATTGAAGAAGACTATGCTTTTATTGATGCCTTTACTCAATGGATAGTTCGCACACCGGAATGGTTTGATGTTTGCGTGATACCAAATATGTTCGGAGATATTGCCACAGATCTGGCTGCTGTTCTTCAAGGGAGTTTGGGAATGGCCGCTAGCGGGAATGTAGGTGATAACTATGGGATGTTTGAACCTATACACGGTTCTGCACCAAAACATGCTGGCAAAAACATTATAAATCCAATAGCAACAATATCAGCAGCTCAAATGATGTTAGATTGGTTATCAATGAGGAATAACAATGATCCCGATTTAAAGAAAGGTGCTAATCTAATTGAAGAAGCTGTTCAATCACTCCTTAAAGAAGGAAAGGTCAGAAGTTATGATTTGGGAGGAAATTCAAGTACATCTGCAGTTGGAGATGCTATTTGTCAAAAGTTAAAAGAAATCTCCTAAACTTTACCATTTATTACTATTATAGCATTATTAAAAATAAAATTCAACTGAAATTTTATCCTCTTATTGCTGAGAGCATAACAATTAACTCATCAAAGATTTCTAATCTATATTCACCCCCAATTTTAAAAAATAGCAAGGAAACAATCTTTTCTTCCAACAATTCATTAACATTCATTTCCTCCATTAGTTGGGACCAGACAACATTTTCAGAAATTCGAATTCCAATTAACACGACTTTATTCTCTTTAATTGCTTTAATAATTTTAATAACCATGGTTTTCCAAGAAGGGGCTATATGTTGTCTCTGTCTTGCATCAAATATACAAAAAACGCCATCATCTTCTTCCGAAATAGTAAATGTATCATAAAGAAAATTTTTTACGACCAACCCATTTAGATATTCATAAATTTTTTCTCCCTTAGTATCCTTAATTCTAGCATATTTACCCAATTGGCTTATTTCCGTTATAATTTGTAATCCTGGGCTCCAAAATTCATTTTCAGCTATAAAAGTCAGGTTTAATTTACTTTTTTCATTAAGAATCGATAAAATTTCTTTTGAAATAGTTTCTTTCAACCTTTCTTCTTCCCTCTCTTTGCTCTTCATTATAAAATGATATGATATCAAATTGAAAGCATCCTCTATATTTAATCCAGATAAAGCACTTGTTTCTATGTAAGAAATATGAGACTTTCCTTTTTGTGAAAGAAAAGAAGCTTTATTTGAACCTTCTTCAGTGCTAATGACTCTTTGATCTTCTAAATCAGTCTTATTTCCTATTATTGTTACCGGTAAATCCTTATCTCCAATAAATTCATTAAGTTCTTCAACCCAATTATCCAAATTATCAAAACTTTCACGATTAGTGATATCATAGACTATGAAAGCTGCTTGTGCTCCTTGATAATAGGCTTTTCTAAAGCGTTTAAAATATTTTTGAGCACCTACATCAAAGAGAGAAAGACAAATTTTATTTCCAAATGCTTCAAATTCATGAGATAGAATATTTAATCCTATTGTTGCTCGATAATCGTGAGTAAATTTATTCTCAACAAATCTCCTTACAATGGAGGTTTTTCCGACTTCATGATCTCCTATAATAATGAATTTAAATTGGAATGTCCCTCCAGATTCTAATCTTAATTGATAAACTTGATGTTTGAGTCTTTGAAATTCAGAAGCACCTTGGTCAAAATGTGGTAAAATAAATTGAATGTTATCTTCTTCAGTAGCAGTAAGAATTTGAGCAACTTTTTCTGCTAAGAAAAAAGCATAAGGGGAGAATTTGTCAATAGATGCCATATTGTTAATAACCAAACTTAAGGTAATTTTTTCATCAACACTAATGAAGAGAAGTCTATGAGCATCAGTATCAAATGAAGCATTACCAAACTTTTTAAATGAAAATTCATCTCGAATTCTTTCTAAAATTGGATTTATGATTCCAGATAAAACTGAAACTATTTCCATGTCAATATCTTCACGTTTTTCTCCTCCAATTATCAACCCATCGGCGTCAGACACTATAATAGCTTCAGTTTCATCATTTACTTCAATAAAATTTTTCATCAATGTAGAAAGAAGGTCAGGCCTGTTAATTGTCAAACGACTTATTCACAATTCTACTTTTTTTTTATTGTATCAAATAATAAAAATATTCTCTTTTAAACATATTTTTAAATTTGGAATTTTATTATAAATTTGTATTTTTTCGAGTTTACCATTGAAAAAAGAATATTTTCTAAAAATATAATACCATTTGAGTATATTCATTTGATCATAAATTAAAAAAATGCTGTTAGGGAAATATGAAGTGCCTTATATGTCACAAGGATATTAATGAATTGAATATTGAAGAAAGAGTTGATTGCCCCAATCATCATTCAGTTCATACAGACTGCTTAAAAGAATGGTTTAGTCATTCAAAGAGCTGTCCTTTATGTAGCGAACCATATTCTCAGCTTATTATCAATAAATATAAAAGCTATTTCCAGCAAAAAGAAAAAGAAGAGCAAGAATTTTTAGAAAAAGAAAAAAAAGAACAAGAGATTATTACAATAAAAAAAATTGCTGAAAAAATTGAATTTAAGAAATACATTGAAATTATTGAAAAAAATTTTACTGAGAATAAAATCGGAGAAGCATTGGATAAAATTGAAGCATTAACCTCAAAATTTGGAAACAACCAAAAATTTGATATAATGTTTTTAAAAGGAAAAGCCAATTACTTGAGAGGTCGTTATGACATGGCAATAAATTTTCTTTTTAAGTTAGTAAAAGAGCAATTTGACTTCCCGGAGGCATTCTTATATTTAGGAAAATCATATGAGGCCTTAGGTCTTGAAGATAAAGCAAAATGGGCATATGATCGAGTTAAATAACTTTTTTTGATAGAAATTCTTCTAATGATCTATGGATAAAATCCATAATATTTGTTTAACAATAGCAGGAGCTGATCCGACTTCAGGGGCAGGAATTCAAGCAGATATAAGGACATTTGATCGTTGTGGTGTCCATCCATTCTCAATTGTCACAGCTCTGACATATCAAACTGCTACAGATTTCTTTGGGTATACTTCATTGTCAGATCATTTAGAAGATCAATTAAAATCAATTTTTGAGCATTATGCTATTAAATATGTTAAAATAGGAATGATTCCTGATCTTAATTCTTTAGAAATCATCTTAAAGTATATAAAAATGTTCGATTTATCTGTCATTTATGATCCTATAACCATATCTAGTACAGGTGAACGTCTATCTAATGAAGGTATTGAAAAAAATTTGGAAAAAGAATTATTTCCTGTTGTTAAAATACTTACTCCAAATATTTCTGAAGCATTATTTTATTCTGGAATGAAAACCAATGACTTGAGTTTAAAAAATATCATAGTAATTAAGAAAGTTGCGAATCTCATTTTAGAAAAATTATATCGTAATTCTAATCATTATGAAGTTGAAAAAGCAGTCATTATCAAGAATGCAATTACAACTAAAGATAAAGTGATTGATTTAGCCTTGATTAATAAAGATACTGAAAAAGGTCTTGAAAAAGTTTATCGGACTTATGAAAAAAGAAAATTAGAATTTCAAGGTAATGTACATGGAACAGGTTGCATTTTTTCTTCAGCTATCACTGCTTTTCTATGTCAAGGTAATAGTTTAGAAACAGCAATTAAAATGGCAGAGGTTTTTTTTGATGAAAAATTCCAAAAATTCATTGAATTACCAAAAAATGGTAAACTGATTGATTTAACATTAACAGAAGATAAATTAGATGTAATTAATCAGATTAAAGAAATTTATTCTTATGTTTCAACAATAAAAAAATTTTCAGTGTTGATTCCTGAAGTAAGGTTAAATATCTCTGGATCCTTGCCTAATGCTCAATCTAAAAATGAAATCGCGGGAATAGAGGGTAGGGTTACTATAATTAATGGATATCCTCATGCTTCGGGGCAGATAAAATTTGGAGTATCTGATCATACAGCAAGGTTGATATTGGCAGCAAAAGAATTTGATAAATCGATAAATTTTGCTACAAATTTAAAATATGATGAAAAAATTATCAAATTAATTCAAGAAAAGACTGATTTATTTACTTATGAATTTATAAGAGAAAGTCAACCTGATATAGTTAAATTAAAAGAACATTCAACTATGCAATGGCTAATTAAGGAAAGCATTGAAAATACAGGAAAGATACCAGATATAGTATGGGATAAAGGTGCCATAGGGAAGGAACCTATTATGAGAATATTTGCTAAAGACTCTCATGATATGATCTCTAAACTTGATAAAATTATAAAAGTCATTTAATTTTAATCCCTTTTTTAAATCACATTTTAAGGTGTGGAGAATGAAAAAAAGAGTTAATATTAATAAAAAGTAGAAAATTATTTACTCAATTCACGCAATTGAAGGTGAGAAATTTTGCCAACATTAGTTTTAGGAATTTCTTTTATGAATTCGACTTCTCGGGGATACTTATAAGGCGCCATCTTTTGCTTGGCCCATTCGATAATATCTGTTTCTGAAATTTTATTTTCATATTCAGGTTTTAACACGATAAATGCTTTAATGCCCTCCCCATATTGCGAAGGAATCCCGATTACACCAGACTCGAGTATTGCCTCATGAGTCATGAGAAAAGCTTGAATTTCTGCAGGATATACAGAGTGACCTTTGTATTTAATCATATTTTTCAAGCGTTCTTTAATGACAGTATAACCATCATCATCAATCAAGACAGCATCCCCCGTGTGCAACCACCCATCTCGAATCACATTTTTAGTTTCTGCTTCACGTTTATAATATCCTTTCATTACCTGCGGACCTTTCACGCATAATTCTCCAACTATATTAGGTTCTAAGATAAGTTCTCCTGTCTCGGTATTAATGATTTTCATTTCCGTGTTTGGAAGAGGAATTCCAATAGTTCCATTTTTAGAATGTTCGGAAAATGGATTTACATGAGTAACTGGACTGGCTTCCGTGAGTCCATACCCATCTCGTAATTTTGCTCCAAGTATAGCTTCAAATTTTTCTTGAATTTCTTTTGGTAAAGAACCACCTCCTGATAAACAGGTGTTTATGCTACTTAAATCATAATTGTTAATATTCGGATGATTTATTATTCGATTATAAAGTGTAGGAACTCCAGGAAAGATAGTAACTTTATTTTGAGAAATAGCTTGGAGAACTTCATCCACATCACCCGCATTAGTCACTAATATTTGATTTGCTGCTAAACGCACTGATAGGTTCATAGCAACAGTTTGTGCATATATATGATACAAAGGTAGGGCGGTAAGCATTACTTCCTTGCCAATTTTTGCGTCTTGGAACCAAACTCGATATTGTTCAACATTAGACACAAGGTTAAAATGAGTTAACATTGCACCCTTAGGCAATCCCGTAGTTCCACCTGTGTACTGAAGACATGCTAGATCTACTTCAGGATTTATATCAATTTTTGGGAGATTTGGTTCTGTTTGTATAATCACATCTTCAAGAAATGGTTTTGAACCGTCTGACGAAATAATTTCCCCTTGATTAATAGGATCTGGATGAGTCCATCCTTTTAGTGAACTATAAATTGTTTTTTCGACTTTTGTCTTAGGAATCACGGCATCATCAATATCCGCGAATTCCTCCCATAGAATTAGAATTTTTGCATCGCTATCATTTAATTGATATTCTATTTCCATTTCTCGAAAAAGAGGTGCAAGTAATGTTGCACGCGCACCACTTCTTAAGATCCCATAATAAGCAGGAATACATGGAGGAATATTGTTAAAATGTAATGCCACCGTATCCCCCTTTTTTACATTTAAATCATTTATCAAATAAGTTGCAATTCGATCAACTATCTCATCTATTTTTTTGTAAGTGTATTGTACCCCTTGATGAGTCATGGCTATCGCATCAGGATAATTTCGTGCAGCTTCCCTAAGATTTTCATCAAGAGGTTTTTTAGGAAATTCTATTGTTTTTGGAACGTTCTCAGGCCAAAACTGATAATAAAGTTTTTCTAAAGACATTTACTAGTCATCATATTAATCTTTTTTTGGTCAATATATTCTCGTAATACTTTCCTCTAACTTATAAAATTACATGACCATATTAATTACTTCAGAACTTATTATTTTTAAATTTATAACATTTTTATGATGATATATTAAAAATATAAAAATTGTATAAAATGACATTAGGTCGAAAAAAAGAGTAACTTTTCTAAATAGAAATAGATATATATATTAATAGATGATCCAAATTTAATGATTAAAAGATTTATTTCTTTTTTTCAATAGCAGCTTTTAGGATCTTAATAGCACAGAATTCACCGCACATACTACATGCACCATCATCTTGCGTCGTGTGTTCATCTCTATAATGAATTTTTCTTGACGTGTCTGGATCAATTGATTGATTTATCATTTCATCCCAATTTAGATCCTTACGGGCAATATCAATTTTATAATCCCATTGTGTAGCTCTTTTTCCATATCGTGCAATATTAACTGCATGAGCCGCAATTTTGGAGCATATCACTCCTCTTTTAACTTCTTCTTTATTTGGTAGTGCTAAATGCTCTGAAGGAGTTACATAACATAAATAATCCACTCCCGCCATACCGGCAATCACTCCCCCAATGGCAGATACTATATCATCATATCCAGGAGCAATATCAGTTACTAAAGGACCTAACACGTAAAATGGGGCTCCATCGCATAAAGATTTCTGCATCTTTATATTACTTTCGATTTCATGAGCAGGCACATGTCCAGGTCCTTCAACTATGACTTGCACGTCCCTTTCCCAAGCTCTCTTTACTAATTTAGATATTTCGAGGAGCTCTTGAACTTGAACATAATCAGTAGCATCAAAAATACAACCAGGCCTCATCCCATCTCCTAATGATAGAGTAAAATCATATTCTCTTGCCATTTCAAGTAAATAATCATACTTCTGGTAAAAGGGATTCTCTTGTTCATTTTCGAGAATCCAAGCCGCTAGGAATGTTCCACCTCTAGATGTAACGCCCATCATGCGAGGATGATTTTTTAAAAAGTTAACAATTTCTTGAGTAACGCCAACATGAACCGTAAAGAAATCTACTCCCTCTTTTGCTTGCTCTTCTATTACATTGAATAGGTCATCCTCATCTAAGTTAATAATGGCACCTTTTTTTTCGATAGCTCTCAGTGCTGATTGATAAATTGGAACGGTTCCAATAGGTACTTTTAATTCTTTTAAAATTTTTTCTCTTATTGTTATAACATCCGATTCAGTAATGCCAGTACTCAAATCCATTACTGTATCTGCTCCGTATTTAACAGCGATTTGTGCCTTCTCAAGTTCACCTTCAATAGAGCATACTTTTTTACTTGAACCAATATTAGCATTAATCTTAACTAATAAACCTTCTCCAATACCTATTGGCTTTTCTAAATCTCGGATGTTTGATTTAGGAATGACAATTCTACCTTTTGCCAGACCTCGTTTTATAAATTCAACATCAACCTGTTCACTTTTAGCGACTATTGCCATTTCTTCTGAAATCTTTCCATTTCTAGCTTGATTCATTAATGTGGACAAAATTTGATACCTTCTATAAATATCATGATTTTATTAAACATGTACCTATAGTACAGAAACATACAATAGAATTATAATTTTATGGCTTAAAATCAAATTAAAAAAATGGATTGATAAATGTATTAAAAAAAAGATCTACTAAATTATTCAGGCGCTTGTAATCCTATAAATGGCATGGCCTCAACAATAGTGTAATAGAGCCTCTGGGTATATTTAAAGCCTTCAATAGATGCTAACATTATCATGCGATTACTTGCCATATCCAAAGCTTCCCTTATTTTTCCTGGTTTAATTTCACTAATATGGATTACATGTATACCTTCACGTTCAGAATTAACCGCAGATTGTACAATTGGTTTACCAATTGATCTGTCATCTGGATATTTTTTCATTACTTCTAGATATAATTTTCCTACTTCAACGGCCTTTGCAGCAGGATACCATGATTCTATAACAATATATACCATTCTTTTCAACCTCCTTTATGAATTAGATTAAAAATATTTCAGATTAATAGACATTTTTTTACAAAAATGTAGATATTAATTATGATTTACTTATATATAAGTCTTTACATTTTTGTCAAATACTAAAAATTTGATTAATACATTTCTAATTTTTTTAAGAGTTCAATTAAAGATTCGGTTAGTTCATAATTCCTTAACTTGTTAAATGGTACAAATTTCGCATCTAACGCATCATCGTCTGCCATTGGAGCTTGATCAGCTGGACCTTCAACTTGTTCGACAAAATAATTTAGTAAAACGTAATGATACTCGATTTTTCCCTCATCATCGTGCATTATTTTATTAATGATTCCTGCTAAACTTGTAATTTTTGTTTTAAATCCTGTTTCTTCGAGAGTTTCCCTAATAGCGGCATCTTCCACAAGTTCGCCTAAGTTTAGATGCCCTCCCGGAATGCTCCAATATCCTGAGTCTGGATTATACTTGCGTTTAATTAAAAGGAGCGTATTGTTTCTTATAAGCATCGCACCCACGCCAATGTGAGGCCTAATAGGATAATGCCGGGTATCATATACTGTCAAATCTTTTTCATTTTCCAAAATTATTCACCACTTATTTATATCAGTGTTATAAAGTAATTTATAAGCAGCCTTCGTGAGCCATATCCGCTCTCCCTTGCCAATCGAATCCCAATAATCAAAAACCATGTCTAATTGCTTTTGATCTAATTGGGATTGATAAATCTTTAATAATTTTATTTTTTCATTGATTTTAAATTTTGTAAAAAAGTAGGGTTGTAATTGAGTAATTTTATTTAATTCTTGGATGATTTTTTCTTGCTTAGAATATGGAATATAGTCCGCATAAGGTAAATCTTCATAAAATAAAATGGGCAATTCAGGTTTTTCTAACAATAAATCTTTAATGATGTTTGTAAGGATTTTATGATCTACATGATTTCCAATACTTAATGGAGAGCAAATCAAACCTTCATGATTAACTAAAATTTTGAGTAATTCCTTTTTGACAATGGGATATATCGGATCTTCGATAATTGGATTATCTTGAAATAAAGAAATATATTTACTGTAATTAGGACGACAAAATGCATCCTTAAAGTCTAAAAACTTAACTTTATAATTAGCTACTCTCCCTGCATTATTTTCTTCTTTTATTCTTAATCTTGTAACTTCTTGTTCTGATTGGGAACCATCATAGCCAATTATATAATTAGTAATAGAAAAGACTACTATAACGGTAGGTTGTGCTTTAAATAATTTTCCTAATAGACAACCACCAAGAGAAAGAGGAACGTCATCAGTGTGAGCAGAAAGTATAATAATTTTACTGGTAATATCTTGAAATTTAGAACTCATGATGTTTTATCAAAATAAAAAAAGAAGTATTTTAATAATTTTTTATGGTTTAATTCTTATCTTTTTTCTTATATTGTTTAACTGATAGGATGATTGTAGTTATACTTATAATTCCCATAAAAAGGAATAGATCATATCCAGGAATCTTTTGTTCATAAGGGAATATTGTAAATAAAGCATCAGATTGGTCTTCAGCAATGAGACCTCCAGAACAATAAGCAATCACTTTTATGAGGGTTTCACTTGAATATCCAATGGTTATTACATCCCATAAGTAACTATTTATCATTAATCCTGTTGCTAAAGAAATCCAAGCACTCCCATTTACAGAGTATTGAACTTCATATGTTACACTATGCCCCCATGAATCTATAGCTGGAGCCCATATTATTGTATGACGACTATAAATTATCTCTCCTCCATTTGGAGTTAAAATAGTTGGATTAGATAAGAGATGAATATTACTAAAATGGTTAGTAACGTATCCAGGATTAGTTGTAGGAACATCTGGAGACTCATTTGTTGTTTCAACTAAAACACCAGAACTATTATATTTCTTAATTTTAAAGGAAGAAATTGTTCCAGAAATGCTTGAAGCACCAATGCTCAAGAAAAAATTGATATCTGGGTCAACAGAGTAATATGCATAAAATTCAGAAATGTCTAAAGTCATATAGGTTGGAAAAAAATTTAAATTATCATTATAATAATCAGGGATTATAGTACTATATGCTGATCCATAAGGTCCTACTCCTAGTGTAATTATATCATCCATTCGAGTAGGTGCTGAAGAAAATGTCCAATTAGCAATTAAAGTTGGTTGATAATCGATTCTATCTTCTAAATATAATATACCTCCCCATCCTTGTATTTCCTTAAAAGCCTCATATGTCAACCAGTAATATCCATTATCGGCAAATCCCGTACCCCAAGAATTTACTACTTTAAAAGCACCTAGATCACCATCATCTGATATAGAATCATTATATCCAACAATCGTATTCGCATGATCTATAGTAATAGATGGAAGATTATATTCTAAAGAAGATATAATATAATTTGAATCTGCAAATCCGTCATTATATTCACTTGAATTAAGGCAAAATGATACTGGAGTGCCTCCATCAATAATACTTTTGATAGTATTAATTATTGTTCCAGCATTAAATGTTATTAAGTTATAGTCAAGAGCTCTATGATATGGTGCCTCGTTCCAAGCAGTTGAATTACCCCAACTATCAAAATCAAAAGGATTATATGGCATTGCAGCTAATGTTGCAGCACCCCATTGTTTTAATATCTCTGCATTTTCAAATAGAGTTGATCCAGAATTATCAACAGCTAGTTTATTATATGCCCAAGCAGGACTTAATAAACAACTTTCATTTCCAGAACTTGCATCCCAACCGTTATCTTTTGCTTCAAGATATCCCATAGAATAATACACGACAGACCATGAAGCACAAGATCCTTGACTTCCCTGAGATCTAACTTGAGGAAAATAAGTTTCATTAGATAAATCATTGGCAACCGCCGAAGTTTTTAGATTTTTCTGTAAATTTTCTTCCTTATATTCCTCCAAAATCATTAAATGTCCAACTAAATTATTTAAATCATTTTCATTAGGAAGTAACGCTCCAGTTCCTCTGAAACCATTATCAATTTCACCATTAATATTTATATTATTTGTTATTTTCATTTCCTCAACTTTTTCTTCAGAAATTATCTCAGCTAAATATTTTTTGCCATTTATTAGATGCACAATGGTTGAACTTCTATTATATTCACCTTCATTATTCTCATATTCATTTATTAAATTACTGTTTTCAATGATAAACTGGAAAGAGAAATATGCAATATTTATAAAAATAAAAAAAAATAATAGCAAGGATTTTATTTGATTTGTTGACTTCAATTTTAATTACCTATTTTTTGGAAATATTGATAGTAATTTTATAAAAGAATTAGTATAAAAATCTATATCATCAATAACAATCAGATTTGGTTATATTTTATTGTAACATCTATTCTCAAATAAAATTTTTAACACAAACGTTCCTATCTTAATTATGGTGCGTCCATGGTATTGGCCTGAAGGTGGTCAACCACACAGAACAGAACCATTCACGTGGATTATTAAAGGAAAGATGGCAGCATCTTGGTGGCCCGATCCTCCAGTTTTTGAAATATATAAAAAAGAAGGTATAAAAGTAATCATTAATTGCTCGGAATTTGATTATCGCAATGAAATTCCAGAAGGATATAAATACTATCATATAAATATATCCGATTATGGGATTCCATCAGAAAGTCAATTAAATCATTTTCTTGAAATTACAGAAAAACACGGAAAAAATAAAGAACCAATTGTAGTTCATTGTGTAGCTGGATGTGGTCGCACGGGACAAATGATAGTAGCATGGGGCTCAGCAAATGGAATCATACCAAAAAATATGGATCCCGTTAAATGGATACGAAGTTATAGAAAATGTAGTCTTGAGACTAAAGAACAAATGGCTCTTGCTAGAAGGATTGCTAATAAGCTAAAGAAGTAATATTATAGTTGGGTAAAACTTAATTACATATAATTTTATATTTTATATATTAATATAAAAGTAAAAATACCTTAAATTATCGAGTTCCCATGAGTAAAGAAGAATACATATACATGATCATTGATAATGTCTTAGTATTTGGTATTAATAGTGATCTACAAGGAGATA
>JBHLME010000114.1:0-14555 GCA_048938445.1 Promethearchaeota archaeon
ACTGCATTTGCCTCATCACAACGCAGGCTAGAAGTCCTTAAACTAAAGTCTGGATAACCGGCTCTCACTCCACCCCCTGCACCACAACACATAGAGTCCATCTTAATTCGATACATTTCCTTAAAAATGATTCCCACGTCATTTTCTAATTGCTTTAAAATGATTCTGGGTATTTCAAACCAATTCTGGATCACTTCTCGGATTTTCCTTCTTTCAAGCATTAGATTATTTGACTTTTTAATCATTTCTTGTTCAATTTCTAATCCAAAATGTCTTCCCGTATGACATGGATCATGATATGTAATTATTTTACCTTTCAATTCAGATTTCTTTTTAAATCTGATTCTACCATCCGTGATTAGCCGAGATATCAATTCAAATGCATGTGCTGTTTTAAAGGGAATCTCATCATCTTCATTCCATTTTGGATAATCAATAGAGAATGTCCTGTAGCAACCTGCGCAAGAGAAATAGACTAATTCTAAATCCTTAAAATTTTCTAAATTCTTTTTCATTAGATCTTGAGCAGTATCAATGGCTCCAATTCTGAAGAAAGGACTTCCACAGCAGACTTCTTTATCTATCAATGTAAAATTTATTCCTAACTTTTCAAGGAGTTTACATGTTGCAATAGCAGTGTCCATCTGTCTATAACTTGCTGTACAACCTACAAAATAAGCTACCTTAGCTTTTGTATTGTTAATATGTTTTTCTAAACCAGCTTCTTTTGCCCATTTAAACCTTTCCTTGGCATTCCCACCATAAGGATTATCGTGTTCTTGAACTAATTTTTTAATGACCTGATGTCTTTCAATTAATGGTACCCCAGATTCCACACAAGCCGCTCTTAAAGACTCTATAATATCCACTGTAGGGATTTTGTTTTCACATTGACTTGAACACTGACCACAAGTAATACATGGGTAAATTATATTTCTTACCCTCTCAGAAAATTTCAAATCTCCATTTAGAATAGAGCGCGCTATCCACATCTTACCCGCATTCCAATATGCTTCCCATCCATATTCAATACCTGCTGGACAGGAGTCAACCATTCCTTCATAAAGTATTGATTTTTGCTTTCCATCCCATTCACCTATGCCTTCTTTACTTGGCTCTCCAGAATATGCAAACCTACAGGCTTTACAGTGGATGCATTTATAGATCTCATATTTTAATTCTTCTAATTTTTCAGCTCCTGTTTTTGTCATTTCATAAACCTCCTATTTCAAGGAAGACAAAGTCTTCCTGGATGCATTATCATATTTGGATCGAACATTTTTTTTATTTTTCTTAAATATTTCCAATACATACTCGCTTGGCTATACATGTGTGGAGAATGGATGTATGGATCGGGTCTATAATTCAACCACCCTTGTTTCAAAGAATACTCCGTTGTTTCTCTATTAACATCTTGTACTCGTTCAAAATCCTCTTCTTTTGTTGAATCAAAGCATATTATTGGCATACAAACAGCCTGCCTACAGCGTTCGATACTTGCAATCCACATCACGGGTAAAAAATCATATTTTTCCAAGACTGAGTTATACATTTCTGCAAAATGAGCACATTCATTCCATGGAGTATACCAAGTTATGAATAAAAATCCTGCTTCCCAAAAGCTATAGGGAACCGCAATTTTATTAGGTTTTTTTAACCTGCTAGCGATTTGTTTCGGATGAAGTTCAATGGGTTTCATCGTTTCTGGATCCCTACAGCGATTTGAATTTTTATATTTTTCACAGAAAAAATTGACTTTTTCTATGCAATAATCTAATTCTTTTTGAGATCGAGCCCATATTTCCCAATTCATATCCCATTTAGGATAACCCATTTCTTCATAAAATTCATAATCTTGTGGGATTTTATCTTTTGGGAATCTACACATTGCTCTAGTATAATTACCTCCTTGAACCATTACCGTATTATGGGCAATTCCGAATTCTTGTTTAGCAATATCAAAAGAGACATCTTGCATATCATGTGGATTTCCCATGCCCCAATTAACAATTGATTTATATTCGGGATGTGGATAAATCTTTACAGCGGCTTTAGTTACCACTCCCATAGTACCTTGACTCCCCATTATTGTGGACCAGAGATCAGGTCCTAATCCATATTTGTAAAAAGGTTTGGCAAATGGTAAGGCCCAGGATCCCGTTCGCAAGATATCTCCGTTTGGAAATACTATTTCAGCACACATAAAATTATCTCCTTGTGGTCCAACACTTGAGGTATAAAGTGAAAAACCTCTTTCGATAGCATCACCCATAACCGTAGCTGCAGGTGGTGCACCATCTGGAATTGGTGGGGCCCAATCAGGATAATTTTTATGCATAAAAGCCCAAATCTGACCACATGTAACTCCGGGTTCAATAATTATAATTCTATTCTCTTCATCAATTTCTATGATCCTATCCATCCTGCTTAAATCAAGCAATACCCCCGCAGGTTTAATTGTTGGACATGCAAAACCACCTGATAGTCCTGCCGAAATTGGTGAAACTGCTATTTTTTCATCAGAACAATATATTAATATTTTCCTAATTTCTTCTATATATTTCGGTCTAGCTACAATATCAGGTATTTGGCTTTCCAATCCCATAACAGATTTGGCTAGATATGATGCATTAATAGCTTCATCGTTAGTTGCATATTTTTTTCCAACTATACCTATTATTGCATCAAGATCCTTATTATTTGGTATTTTATATGATATTTTTTATCAACTCTTTTGTGTTTACTTTTATGTAAATAATATAGAATACACACTTTTTCTAGAATTATGTTAATTATTTAAATGTTACTATGTGCATATATTGAATGTTTATATTAAAAAACATAAAATTTAATATAGTAAAAAAATATATTATAAATTAAATGAAGGAAAAAATGGGATATTAAAAAAAATTAAAGTAAAATGAGTATGAATACTGAAAAGAAAGATAAAATAAGAGCCCGACTTCATACAACCATATCAAGTGAAACTGAAGAAATCCTAAATAAGTATGCAACGCTAAAGGATAAAAATGGAAAGAAGATATATGGTAATAAATCGAGAGTGATAGAAAAAGCATTGGATCTTCTTGATAAATTTCACTTTCCTGAAAAAGAGCATGAACAAGTAATTTGGAACAGGGCTAAGAATGAATTAAAGATGTTGATGGTGGGGAAACCAACATTTCTTGCTTATATCTCTGGTAATTATAAACAAGTATATGAAGATAATATTGCAATTGACATTATAGAATGGTATACGCAAAAGAATATAGAAGATTTATCAATTGAAGCGACATTAAATGCAATTAAAGATATTTGGATTGCCGGAAACTATTTTTATGATGCAAAGATTGAAAAGGGAAATAAAGGAAGTTATATAATGCTACTTTATCATGATTTTCAAAATAAGACATATAGTGAATTTTGGGGAAATTATTTTAGCTTGTTTTTATCACGTCAAAAAAACTGCAATGTTGATTATTTCATCAGGACATCTTTTTTGCGTTTAGTTATCACACCATCCGATAAAGTCAATTTGTCCCAGAATCTATATCAATATAGCGTTGGAAAGGATAAGTATAAAATCAGTGAATCTATTGAGGTATGGTGATTGAAATAATTTCAAATTTTTAATTTAAGTATTAATTATCATATATTAAAAAAAAAACTCTACCTTATTTTTTATATTTTAACTGGTTGTAGTAATAAAATAACAATTTCTAGAAATCGAAATTCAACACCACATAATTTAGTGTTTCATAAATAAATGCGTCATAGTATGATCGGTTTCGTCGATATTGTCTTGTTTTGATCGTTGGATTCATTATTTTGTATCATATACTTACTTTTGTTTTTTTGAAATTACTATTTTTTTACACTTAATTATTAATAATGATAGTTTGATTTTCGAATTTATATTTATAAATATAGCAAAATCGACACATTTATATAGATAATTTAACATTATATTATTGAAGGTGATAAGAAATGATCGATTCATATACAATAAAAGCAACAGAAAAGGCCGAAAAGAATTTTGCAAATATCCAAGAATCAATAAAAGGATTATATGAGATTCTTAGCATAAATCTCGAAGATATAGATGATAATTTTTATTTTCAAGCAGGTGAAGATAACTTAATGGGTTTATACCGGAATCTCGTTGAATTACTCTCCAATGAATATGGATTGAGACAATTTATAAAAAAATTAAAAAAATCTGAAATTGATCTTAATATTACTTTAAATGAAAGATTAGTTGACGAAGAATTAATCGAAGAGTAAAATATTCTCCTTTTTTATCAATATTTGATATTAATTTTCATCATTTTGTCCTAAAATTTACACATTTTATATCTAGGTCATTTAATTTAAAATTAAGTTATTAAATTATCGTTTAAGTTAAGAATATCAATAGATATATTAATTTGGTTATTTTATTTAATATTTTTTTGATCATCCAATCATATATTAATCTGTAATGTTTTTAAAAAGAAAATGGTTTATTTTATTATATTTATCTTTATGGAAAGTAATTAAATTCTATTTTTTTATCGTTCCTTCTTTTTAATATTACTAATTTTTCATTTTATGATGGAATATTTTATAGATATCTATTAAAAGAGCCAAGAAGACTTTATATCTTTCTTTTTTTTTTTAATGTTTTATTAAATAAGGAATGGACTCCTATAGTTTTATATACAAAATTGTCCTTTTTTCAGATAATAACAATTATCATAAAGATATAAACCAACAAAATGGCAAAAACTTCTCTTATTCCATCCAAAATTAAAATAAATATTCTATTAATGACAGGAATTATTATATCAACATTTTTTTTTATATTTGGAGGTTTATTCTTTATGGATACTTATGAACAAACTGGATCTGGAATGGATGGTGATAGTGTTCTTGATTATGGAGAACATGTTTATGCTTCTTCATTTAATCAAATCAATTCATCAGATTACTTTTTTTGGTCTTTTCACAGCGATTTTGCTGATATTAGTGTTTTTGCGATGGATGAGGAAAATTATGATAAATATAATTCTAACGAACCAGGTTGGATTTCTATAGTTCTTTCTCAAAATAAAACCAGTGATCAAGGAATTTTTTATCCAGATTATCAAGATAAATGGTATATTATTTTTTTAAACGAAGATCCCTTAAGAATTAGTTCTCATGCCGAGTATTTTGCACATGTTAATTATTTACCTATTAATGTTGTAGATCGAGCTTTTTCATTAACGATTATAGCAATAGGGGCATCAATTTTTTTTCTTGTCTTACTAATTAAGATAAGGAATCAAGGTAAAGAAAACAATAAAAAAACTAATATATTACATGATAATATAATCCAAAATCATAATAACCCGCGTATTGTAAATCTTCAACCATTAGAAAAGACTTCTTTACTAACACCTACTAGGACTAATATGATTACTTGTAATTTTTGCAATGAAAAAATTGCTCAAAATCATAATTATTGTTCCAATTGTGGAGCAAGAGTTGGAATAAAACATGAATAATTTTCATATATTTGACCTATTTTTATACCCTATTAATTTAATGATTATCCTGGTTTTTTTAAATTCTCTAATTTAATTGGTTCTGAGTTTTTATCCTCTATCTTTTTCATTTTTCTTGTAAAAGATTCTAATTCCTTTTTTTTCAAGACTTCAGCATCAAGAGTAATTGAGTTTAATTCTTCTTCAGTCATGGGTTTTAAAATATCCCTAAAATTTAATACTTCCTTGTCTTTCATTACATTACCAAATACTTCTTTTAATTCACCTAAGAATGCCAATCTTCTTGGTGGACCATATCCTAATGATTTTGGAGGGATTCTTCTAATTCGTGTAATGTTTTGATTATCTATTCCTTGAATGATTTGTGGTCCAGAACTTATTCCATTAAATCTCATCTGTTTTAACGATTCAGAAATATCTTTTAAGTAAAGCTCGACATTTTTTAATCGATCATTGCTTTCACGGGCAAGTTCAATGTAAGTTTTGGATCCTGATATATTTTCTACATGTTTTTTTTCATAGATAATGGTACTTCTTTCTCGATTATTTTCTATGTCCTTTGATACCTCTTTAATCAACCTTTCTTGCGTGACTGAAGTTTTAGCAGTATTCTCTTCGGGGAAATCTTTTTTTTTATATAAGGAAGAGATTTCCTCCTCATTAATGCATATTTCTGAGATTTCATATTCTTCGTTTATGGAGATTTCAATTTTTCTTCCTGATTGGAAGAATATAGTTAATGTCAAGAAATTTATTTGGAGGTCATCTTGAAACATTAAAAGGTCTAAGTCAATTGAAAAAAGAACTAAATCATCAGATATAAAAAAATCTTTAATGGAAACAATGATAGGCATTTCTTTGCAATAAAGATCCTTTTGTCCAATTTTTAAAAGTTCATATTTTATGTTAAATCGCTTTATTTCTTCGGGGACTATCAAGCGTTTATCTTCTTTGTTTTTCTTAAATTCCAAAAATAAATTCTTATGATCGTCCCAAAATACCTGGAATAATTCCATGCCTATTTCACTATTATTTTTTCTAACTTGGCTTATTTAAACACCAAAGAAATATAACTATGAGCACTGAATAAAATTAGTAGTTTTATAATAAGTATAGGGATCGTTTGACTTGTTTCTCTCAAATTAAATATTTGAATTTAAGCTAAGTTCAAGAAGGATTTAAGATTTTTGTCTTTTTTTTTTTAATTCTTCTACTCTCTTTTCTCTTCTTATTTTTCCTTCTGCAAAACGTCGTTTTTCTTCTGCAGTTTCTGGTTTTAATCTTGGAACCTCAGTAGGCTTTCTATTTTCATCAAGCGCTACGAATGTGAGATAAGCTGATGCTACATGCCAAACTAATCCTTTAGTGAACTTTTCAGCTTCGACTCTTACCCCAACCTCCATAGAGGTCCTTGAAACATAATTTAAAGATGCTTTAGCTATAATCAAATCACCTATATAAACAGGAGCTATGAAATCTATTCTATCAACCGAAGCTGTCACAGCAGTCATCCTAGCATGTCTTGCTGCTGCAATACCCGCTGCTGTATCTATGATCTTCATAATCGTTCCACCATGAACTAATCCTATTGAATTAGCATGTTCGGGTAACATTAATTCCGCAATTTCTACCCTTGATTCTGAATTGGTTCTTGTTTCCATATTTAATCACGAATTTTGTTTTCATAAAGTTTTATTTAAATTAGAATATAACGTTTATAAAATCAAAGATTTTGAATTTTTTTACATTTATCTTATTTTTTAGGTAATATTTCTACTATTTTTTAAAAAGGAAAGAAATTAAGTTATATAATGAATTCTAGCAGACAAATCCCAAACCATATCAAAAAAATCTTTTTCGTTCTTCCCTGCAATGGTAACCAAAACTTCCTCTTCTTCTTTAAAATCTTCATCAGGGATATACACAATTTTTCCAATTGAAGAATAAAATCCGCCTCCTATATCCGTCCAATCTTCAATAATTTTTTGCGCTACGAAAACTTTTATATGTACCTCCTCGTGATGTTCAAAACCTCCTGAAATAGCGTGAGAAAAGAGTGTAAAGATGAGGAAATCTGAACAACACACTTCTTGCAAATATGGTTTTATAGAAAATGCATCCAATCCAGCATAAATGGGAGGATCTATTTCTTTTATTGAATCAAGACGAATTCCCCAGCTCTCCATACCATTGCTTTCTTTCATAAATACTAAAAAATTTTCCCACATATAGATATCCCCTATCGAATATAATTCATTATGTCCATAATTTAACTCATGATTTCCTGCAATTATATAATACATTCTTAAGGCTTTAGGAAGTTGAATCTCTAAAACCTGTTCTTGTATTCCAATATTATATTCTTCCACGCCATCATTATCTGATAGCTTAATTCCTAATTGTTTAAATGCTTCAAGATATTTATGCTCAAAAAATGACATTCAGTTTTTCACAAGAAAAATTAGTTAGAGTAATGGAACTATCTATTACTAATATCATCATTCAATTATATAAATCCACAATATAGATTATATCTTATAATTTGGATTAATAAGTTATTTAGAAAAATAGATTTAATATAAATTATACAAATTAATTTAACTTTACATTTTTCCAAAGATTTCGCAGTATTTTGTTTCTTCCCTCATTAATTTATAAAATGAGAGGGAAGTGATAAATATATTATTCTGAACCCAGTTGTTTTTTAAGATCTATGTAAATAGGAATTTCTTTATCATTTTGCTCTACCACAACTTTTAACATTCCATTTTCAATTGCCGTGCTTATCGGATGAATATCAGTTTTTTCATCTTTAATTTTCTCATCTCTCTTAGTTTTCATTTTCAAACAAGTACGATTCTCATCGTAGAGAATACACTTTGAACAACAAAATCCGATTGGCATGTTACCAACTATAGAACATAATTCATAGTTGTCGCAATTACAATTATTACACATTCTTTACTATCACCATATATACTCAGTGTTCTAGTTCTGGATATTGCGTTTTTTTCTGCATTTTAAGGCAAAATGATCGTGGTAGAAGATGTTTTTCTTCCTGTATTAGAGCCATTTTTGCTTTGAGACAGGTTTTCATTTCATCATATAGTTCACATGTATTGCAACAAAAACCAATGGGTTGCATTCCAACAATGGAACACAATTCAATATTATCACAACTACAATCATTACACATTTTTTTTATTCACATCCGAAAAGAAAATGTTATTTTTCATAAAATTTTCTCTCCAATAATTTATATTTCCAAACTCATATTTAAATCTTTCGTAAAAAATGATCAAGATGTGACATTTTTTCAATCTAAAATGTCGGATTCTGATAATATAATAGAAAAATGTTAGAGATTGATCATAAATTCTTATATAAATTTATCTTTTTGTAGGAAATTGATCGAGAAATGATTAAATTGAGCATTGATGTTCGTTTTTCGAAAATTTATTTGTAAAAATTGCTAGTATCGATCATTTCAAAGTTGTTTAATGTTTATTCAGGATAAATCACAAATCATACAAAAATGTGAATTAGTTAAAATTTCCTTTTTTTTTCTTGGTTAAATTATTCAATTAATCTTAAAATATTAAACAAAAAAGGGAGTTAGAGTCTCCTTTCACTTATCTTATAAATGAAGAAACTCACAATTTATTTAATTTAAATTTAATAAATTAATACTTCTAAAATTTAATAAGACAACTTGAGGCAATAGTTTCAAAAAGAAACTAAATTATCTAATTTTTTTATAATTTATTGCACGTACGTATAATTATTTTGTTATTTAGTTCAATTATTGAAAATATTCCACTTTAAAATCGTAATAAAGGAGGTTAAAAAAATGCAAAAAATGAAATGTAGCAGATGTGGGGATACTATTGAGACCATTCCCGTACATTGTGGTCATGACATGGTTTATAATGAAGAATCTAATTGTTGGGAATGTTATATGGGAGAAAAATGTGGTTATGTGCCATTAGATAAGCTCTTTTGTGCGAAATGTGCTGATCAATGTTAGAAAGTAATTTAAATTCTTATTTACCCTCCCATCAATTTAGAACTTAATTCATTATTAATGATTGTTTTTCTATTAGTTAAATTTAGGATCATTTAAAATAACAAAAAAAATCTATTTTTCCCATCAAGTTAATTGTTTTATTATTCACCATTTCTATCAATTTTTTATTGATAATATTATCAATTGACATTTTTTTTAAAAAAAAAAGGATATGTAAATTTGCATTTAATTGATATTAAATGGCTAAAATCGACATATTTAAGATAAAGTGATCACAAGATGTGGGTTTTTATAAAAACCCGCGATCGAAGTCACTCATTATTTCGTTTTTCGAAAAAAAATAAATGATATATTTTCTTTTTTGGACATTTTATTTTAATTAGATAGAGAAATTTTTAAATATAATCAAGATGAATATATTCATAGTCTAATGAAATACAATTTATTGAGTATTATTTCAATAAACTTTAAATATTATACAACGAAGTAAAAAGATATGATGGATATGAGTGTCATAAATTTTGAATTTAGGAACGAAGTAATCAAGCATAATGCTTCTCTAAGTTACTGCTATCAATGTTCTACGTGTTCTGGTGGTTGCCCAGTCGCATTAATAACGGAAGGACGTTATAATCCAAGGAAAATAATAGAAGAAGCAATTTTGGGTCTTGAAAAAAGGTTAGTTTCTGATCAAAATCCAAATGTATGGTTATGTTCGACTTGCCAAAAATGTGTGGAGTTATGTCCACAGAGAGTAGAACTTACTGAAATTTTTACTTTAATTAAAAACAGATGTTTTGAGGAGGGAAAGTGCCCTGATGCATTCTATTCACAAGGACAGGCAATATTAGAAAATGGAGTTGCCATACCTTATTCTAAAGCGATTATTACGAGGCGTGAAAAGCTAGGACTTCCAGAAATAAAGACTGCACCTATTGATGAGATAAAAGCAATAATACAGGCTACTGAATTCGATAAAAACATATCAAAGGGGGCGGGTAAATAATGGAATTCGATTTATTCTTAGGTTGCGTGATTCCAGCCAGGTTACCATTTATAGAAGTATCTTCAAGGAAAATTTTTGAAAAGCTCGGTATTAAATTAAATGACGTTGATGGATTTAGTTGTTGTCCTGATCCTACAGGAGTAGAATTATTAGATCATGAAACATGGTTAGCTATGGGTGCCAGGAATTTAAGTCTTTGTAATAAGAATGGAGGAGTCATGTCATTTTGTTCTGGATGTGTTGAAACTTTGAAAGGTGTAAATCATGCGATCAATAAAGATGGATCTATCAAAAGCGATGTAAATGAAATTTTGAAGAAAGTTGGGAAAAATTATGATGGAAAAACTAAAGTCAGCCATTTTGCCCAGGTTCTTTACGAAAATCTCGATAAAGTGAAGGAAAATGTTGTTAAACCATTAGAAAATTTTAAAGTTGCAGTTCATTACGGTTGTCATTACTTAAGACCATCGGAAATCATCGAATGGGATGATCCATTTGAACCTCACACTATTGATGAAATAGTTGAGGCACTTGGAGCAGAATCAATAGATTATGATCTAAAGATAGAATGTTGTGGAAATCCTGTTGAGAAATCTGATAATGATTTATCATTACAAATGATAGATAATAAGTTGAAAGCAATTCAGGATTCAGGAGCTAATTGCGTAGCTTTGGTTTGTCCTGCTTGCTATCAACAATATGAATTTAATCAAAGAGAACTCAATAAAAGGAATGATTCTAATTATGAATTTCCAATATTTTATCTGTCTGAGTTGGTAGCATTAGCGTTTGGATTCAAACCGGAAGAATTAGGCTTTAATTTCCATAGAGTAAAGCCAAGCGTGTTATTTGAACAAATACAATTTTTTGAATAAAAAATTCTTTTTTAAAATAAGTATAAAATATTAAAATTTATGATTAAATGGTGAAAGATTTGGTAAAGGCATTAAAAAGCGCCTTAGTAATTGGAGGTGGGATCGCAGGTATTCAAGCCGCCTTAGATTTAGCAGATATGGGCATTCATGTTGATATGGTTGAAAAAAAACCATGTATTGGAGGTCGTATGGCTCAATTAGATAAAACTTTTCCAACAAATGATTGTTCTATATGTATACTTGCTCCAAAGTTATCTGAATGTTACAGGCATCCCAATATTAAAATTTATACCTATTCTGAAGTTAAAAATGTTGAAGGATCTGCTGGAAATTTCTCTGTAGAACTTTTAAAATATGCCCGCTATGTAAAAGAGGATGAATGTATTAATTGTGGAATATGTGCTGAAAAATGTCCCATGCGCGTTGATGACGAGTTTGATCGTCAATTAAGGAAGCGAAAGGCAATTTACATGTATTATCTTCAAGGAGTACCTGCAGTAATGACCATTGATAAAAATAAATGCTTATTCTTGACGAAAGATGCGTGTAGAATTTGCGAAAAGAATTGTGATAGAGAAGCAATTGATTTTACTCAGAAAGATGAATTGATTACTTTAAACAATGTTGGCTCAATCATAGTTGCTGCAGGGTATAATTTAATAGAAGATGTTGAAAATGAAGTATTAAGAAATTATGGATATAAAAAGTATAGAAATGTTGTCACAGCTTTAGAATTTGAAAGAATGGAGTGTGCATCCGGTCCGCAAGAAGGTCATTTAAAAAGATTTTCTGATGGAAAATCACCTAAAAAAATTGCTTATCTCCAATGTATTGGTTCTCGAGATGATCGAAGCCATAAATATTGTTCATCTATATGTTGCATGTACACAACTAAAGAGGCCATGATTGCTTATGAACATAATAATGATTTAGAATCTTATATATTTTACATAGACATGAGAGCGGGTGGAAAAGGATTCCATTCATTTCTCAAAAGAGGAGCTGATGACTATAACATTAAGTATATTAAAAGCAAAGCAGCTCAAATTCAAATAGATAAAGAGGAAAATCCGGTTATAGTTTATGAGGATTTGGATAATGGAGAAATAAAACAATTAAAAGTAGATCTAGCCGTTTTAGCGACATGTATAATTCCACCTCAAGGTATTGAGAATTTAGCGAGTACATTGGGTATAGAATTAGATGAAAATAATTTTATAAAAACAGAGCCATTTTATCCTATTAATACGACTAAAGAGGGTATTTATACATGTGGATGCGTGCATGAACCAATGGACATCCCGCGCTCCGTTGCTGAGGCGAGTGGGGCTGCAGCTAGAGCGGCGGAAATTATAAAAGGAGGGTGATGAAGAAATATGTCAGAAAATGAAGAAAGCGAAAATATACGAGTGGGAGTATTCATTTGCCATTGTGGTTCGAATATTGGTGGATTAATTGATTGTAAGGCGTTGGCCGAATATGCCGGAACGTTAACAAATGTTGTCCATAGTGAAGACAATATGTATACTTGTTCAGAAACAGGTTTAAATGCTATTAAGGAGGCAATTAAAAAGTATAATTTAAATAGAGTTGTTGTTGCATCATGTACTCCAAGAACTCATGAACCTTTATTTCGAGAGTGTATTTCAGAAGAAGGTTTAAACGAATACTTGTTTAATTTTGTTAATATCAGAGATCAATGCACATGGGTTCATATGAAGAAACCTAACGAAGCTTATGAAAAATCGAAAGATTTAGTCAAAATGGGTGTTGCTAAAGCCTCAAAACTTGAACCATTAGAAAAGATAAAAGTAAAAATTATACCTGTTGCTTTAGTAATTGGTGGAGGAGTTGCTGGAATGAGTTCTGCTCTCAGCTTGAGTAGGCAAGGATATAAAACCTATTTAGTTGAAAAAGATAAAAAATTAGGTGGAAGGTTAAATTCGCTCTATAAATTATTTCCTAATGATGTTGATGCTTCAGAGTTTATAGAAAGTATAATAACAAATGTTTATAACAATAAAAATTTGGAAGTTTTGAAATCATCTAAAGTTGTTAGTATTGATGGTTTTGTTGGTAATTATGAAATAGAAATTGATCAAAATAGCAATATTTTAAATTTAAAAGTAGGAGCAATTGTAGTTGCAGTAGGTTCTTCGTTATTTATACCAGAACATCTCTATGGATATGATGGTAATAAAAGGATAACACAACAAGAATTAGAAATTAAATTAAAAAATGACGAAGTCAAAGAGCGAAACATTGTATTCATTCAATGCGTTGGATCTCGAATCGAAGAAAGAGCTTATTGTTCGAGCGTGTGCTGCATGACTGCTATAAAAAATGCATTAATCATTAAAGAAAAAATCCCTGAATCAAATGTTTCAATTCTATTTAGGGACTTATATACACCTGGAATTGATTATGAAGAATATTATAGAAGGGCTAGAGAAAAAGGAATTCTATTTATAAAATATGATCTTGAAAGATTACCCTTGGTGGAAGAAAATGAAGTAAATGTATATAATGAATATATAGGAGAAGAAATGAAACTTCCTTATGATCTTCTTGTTTTATCAACCCCATTGGTTGCTAATATTGACAATAAAGAACTAGCTCAAATGTTGAAAGTTCCCTTGGAATCAAATAATTTTTTCTTAGAAGCCCATGTTAAGTTACGTCCTATCGATTTTGCTACAGATGGTGTTTTTATTGGAGGATCAGCAAAATGGCCTGTAGATATTACTGAAGCAATAGCTCAAGGATATGCTGCTGCATCGAGGGCAAGTACAATTTTATCTCATGAGACTATTGAAGTCGAAGGAGCTACTTCGAATCTTCCAGATTATAATAAAGCATTATGTTCTGGTTGTGAAGTTTGTATTAAAGTATGTCCGTATCACGCAATTATAAAAAATGAAAATGACGAAATAGAAATTATAGAGGCACTTTGCAAGGGATGCGGTGTGTGTGGAGCCACTTGTACTAATCAAGCAATAATAATAAAGCATTTTACAAATCCGCAAATATTATCTGAAATATACATGTTTGGAGATAAAGAAATATAATGAGTTTTGAACCGAGAATATTAGGATTTTTATGTAATTGGTGTTCATACG